>NZ_MWQG01000048.1:0-20512 GCF_002210365.1 Fibrobacter sp. UWH1 | reverse complement strand
ACCTACCTAAAAACTGTATCTTAGATACTTGGTCTAACCTAATTTTTGTTAGGTTAGACCATTTTTTTAGTATTTTTTTTTCAGTAAATTCAACATAAAATGGCAGTCCTACACATTAGTAGAACATAGCCAAAATGTTTATATTCAAGATATGCGTGGGTTAGTTTTTACAATTCTTATTTCTTTGCTGGTCTGGGCTTGTGATCCGGGATTACATGATGGTGGCTATGTGGATCTCCATGCGGTTACAAAGGCCGTGCATCGTCCATCGGTTTTGGAAGTTTCAGTAGACGTCTCTGGGAAATTAGACAGCGTCGCCGTGACATATAGCGACTGCTACCGCAATCGTGATATATCTGTTGTTGATTCCGTTGTGTTGTGCCCATCGAAAGTTCATCACGATGGAGACGATGTAGAAACCCATTGTCATGACTTTTGGGGTCAATGTTCGGGACCATGGACTGCGAAAATTCCTTTGGATGAAGATCATCATTTGCGTTTTGACTTGCTGGACGAAGATAGCGTGACGAAATCCTACGATGTGGATATGACTCCTTATCTAAATGCCGTAGTCAAGGAAAATGAGTCTTTTAAAATTTCTACTTATGACGAGGGGGTTCGGTTAGATGCGTACGTGTGGGCGAATGATATGACGGTGTCTGATGATGGAAGCTTGTTGGAAACGTGCTTTGAATATAGTGTTGATAGTGTAGCCTATGACTCGTCCTATAAATGTTGCCAGGGAAGTGTTGGAAAAAAAGAATGGGATAAGTTTTGCAGCGATTATATAAATGAATCTGGTTATGGGGTGTATCTTTCGGGAGAAGAAATGTGCATGCAAACTCCAAGCAGGGAGACCTGTATATCCGATTCCGTTTCACTGGTGGTAAGTGAGTATCATCCTGTAAAAAATGGGAGCGTTCCTTGTAAGAAACTCTCGTTGAATCGTAAGGCGATTGTGGATGACTTGTGGATTGTGGATGATTATGTTCGTCGTTCTCAAGTAAAGGATTCGTTGGATGCCTTTTTTGATGAAGCTGTGGTTGGTTTTGCTTATAAGAAAGATTTTGTTTGGCTTGCAACCTACGGCATAGGTGAGCAAAGTTCCTTTGAAACGGATTCTATTGTTGTTCTGTTGAAGTATTCGGAAAAGTAATCCCTGTTCTCTTTATTTTACAATCGCTCTCGGGTTACTCCCGAGGGCTTTTTTTGTGAGAAGTTGCATTCGTCAAAAAAAATGTTGGCTATGTTCTTTCAAATAGTAGATGTAATATAACTATCTAAAAAACACACCCCATTAGAAACTGAGATTCACCTACCTAAAAACTGTATCTTAGATACTTGGTCTAACCTAATTTTTGTTAGGTTAGACCATTTCTTTATTATACATCTTGTATTATAAAAAAGAAACACCCCGCCGAAGCGAGGTGTCTCCAAATGTTCCAGTTGTCGTTGGATCGACTCTCGGACTAACGAGAGTAGTATTCCACAACGAGCTGTTCTTCAAGCTGAACGGGGATCTGGTCGCGGAGCGGGAGCTTCACGAGAGAGCCGGACATCTTGTTAGCATCGACAGTCAGATATTCGGGAACAGCTGCGCCAGCGGCGAGTGCTTCCTTGATCTGTGCATGTTCCTTAGACTGTTCGCGAACTGCAATCACGTCGCCGGCCTTGAGCTGACGAGAGGGAGAGAAGCTGCGGACGCCGTTCACGGTGAAGTGACCGTGAGCAACATACTGACGAGCAGCGAAGATGGTGCGAGCGAAGCCCATGCGGAGCACTGCTGCGTCCAGACGGGTTTCCAGCAAGATCATCAGGTTGTCACCAGCAGAACCTGCGCGACGGTTTGCTTCGGCGTAAGCCTTAGCGAGCTGTGCTTCGGAAATGTTGTAGGTGAAACGGAGACGCTGCTTTTCGACGAGCTGCTGCTTGTAAACAGAAGAGGACTTCTTGCGGTTCTGACCATGCTGGCCAGGTGCGAAGTGACGGCGGTCGAGAGCCTTCTGAGTCTTCTGAGAAACAGCAAGGTCCAGGGAACGGGCAACCTTGCCCTTAGGTCCACGGAAAGAGGACATATTAACCTCGTAAAAGGAAGCTCTTTGGTTAATGACGTATGCTGGTAGAGCTTAACACGACATACGCTAGATGTTGGACCTATATATAGAAAATCCAATAGGGGTTTTCAAGTGTCATAGGAGTTCACGCAAGGAAATCCGGCTACCAGCGGGGAAACTTCCACCGGAGGAACGAGGTGGTGAGGTCGGAGCGGAGCTCCTAGAGGGGGTCTGGTCGCGTCTAGCGACGCTAGATGTCAGAAAAATGCACCATTAACCCCCTATAAAACCTCTAGCACGCTTGCGTGCGACCTCACACCTGAAGCGTAGCGTTCCTCACTCCATTTTGTCTATATTTATCTCATGAATTGGAACGAACCGCAGATTATTGATATTCCTATTGTACACGATGAACGTGGTAATTTGAGTGTTGTGGAAGGGGGACAACTGGTCCCTTTCGATATCAAGCGTGTTTATTATCTGTATGATGTTCCCGGTGGATCTACCCGCGGGGGGCACGCCCATCGCAAGCTTCGTCAGCTGATTTTTGCGGCCAGTGGCAGTTTTGACGTGGTTCTGGACGATGGTAAGACTCGTCAGAAGTTCCAGTTGAACCGTTCCTACAAGGGGTTGTATATCCCCACCATGACTTGGCGTGAAATCGAGAATTTCTCTTCTGGCGCAGTATGCATGGTTCTTGCTTCGGAACATTACGAAGAAGCCGACTATATATATGAATATGAAGACTTCCTCAAAGAAGTTAGATGATGCATGGGGGCTACTGCCCCTGCGTCGTTAAAAATTTTTTGTGTAGTAGGTGTTGAGGGAGGCTTTGCCGCCTAGGCCTTCCTTGAACTTGAACAGGGTTTCGTTCAGGTATTTGCCGCCATCTTCGGTGGAGATTCCCCAGGACACGTTCTTGAAACCCTTGGTTGCCGCTTCGCGCATGATGGACGTGAGGACTGCCACGGTTGGGTTGAATGCGTCAAAGCTTGGGTCTGGGGCGATGTACTGGTAGTGTACGGCCTTGGTTTCAGGGAAGACGAAGAACATGGCTCCTGCGATGAGGTTTTCCCTGCCGGTTTCATCTTTGCCGAAAATGCCTCGAAGCCAAATGTTATCTGCAATGCGGGCGGAAGCGAGATCCTTGATTTCCTCGATGGAATGGACTGGCTTGACGTTGTACTTGGCTTTTGAAATTTTCAGAAATTCGTAGAACGGTCTGAGTTCATCAGCCTCGATGGGGCGGTAAATGATGTCTTTGTGTTCGGCCTTGTATTTTTCGTATGCTTTAACCTGTCTGCGCTTAGCCCCTTCGCAGAGATCAAAAGGATCGGCGAATGTTCCATCCGGCGCAGAAACGATGGTTGTTACGGCGCTTAGTTCAGTATGTCTTTCGTAGCCCAGGTGCTCTAACAGGTATTCCACAAGGGCAGGGGATTCCTGACTAAATACGGCCGGGGTTAGTTTCAGACGGACTCTTCTAAAATTCTTTGCGAAATATTCGTCGGCGAATTTCAGGATTTCCTGCAGGCGGCTGGCGGTGTAAAAATCCTTTGAAATGACGGGGCCGCCGAAGGTGGAACCTTGGTGGGATATGAATTCTCCGTCTGCTGTAACCGTGCCGGGGAAATAGGCTGTTATGATTCCGCTTTTGTGGATGGCGAAGCTTGCATCCTTGAATCGATCTTCCGGATGGTAGTTCAAAAATTGCCGGGTCTGTAGAAAGGTGCCGTTGACGGACTCCCGGTTCACAAACCGGTCCAGTCGTTGGTCCAATTCCTTGTTGTAGGGCAAAATCTCGAACATATTCACAAATTAGCATTTAACGATGGATGAAAACTTTAGATTGTCCATTAAAATGGTGGTTTTATCGGTTTTAATGCTTTAGACTGTTTTTCAAATAGGGATATTTTCTACTTTGAGGTTCATGATTCAAGTTCCCTATTACCCTTTGAAGCGAGTAAGCGATTCCTACGGCTCCGAAATAAAGGAGGCTGTCAATCGTGTGATGGATTCTGGTTGGTATATCCGTGGCAAGGAATGCGGCGGTTTTGAAGAGAAGTTTGCCAAATACTGTGGGTCTCGCCATTGCGTCGGGGTAGGGAATGGTCTTGAGGCCTTGGCCTTGATTTTGAAGGGTTATGTCTCCTTGGGCCGTTTGCAGCCTGGCGACGGGGTCATTGTTCCTTCCAATACTTTTATTGCCTCATGGCTTGCGGTAAAGGCTGCTAATCTTGTGCCGGTTCCTGCGGAACCGGATGCAGAAACTGCGGTTTTGAGTGCCGTTTCTGTGGATCGTGCGTTTGCAGGTGCCCAGCAGGACGGTCTTAAGGTTCGGGCAATTCTGGCGGTTCACCTGTACGGTCGTCTTTGCCCCATGATGGAACTGAAACAGTTTGCAGAGAATCGCGATCTTCTTTTGCTGGAAGATGCGGCCCAGGCTCATGGCGCGTCATTTGCTACTGAAAATGGCGTTGTTCGCGCCGGGAATCTCGGAGACGCAGCCGGTTTCAGTTTCTACCCGGGAAAGAACCTGGGGGCCCTTGGGGATGCCGGCGCTGTGGTTACCTGCGATGGCGAATTGGCTGCCGTTGTCCGCAAACTTGCAAATTATGGTTCCGAAAAGAAGTATGTTCACGAGTTTGCCGGTGAAAATTCCCGCCTAGATGAAATTCAGGCTGCAGTCCTGTCCGTGAAGCTTCCTCGACTGGACGAAGAAAACCGCCGCCGTAATGAAATCGCTAACCGCTACCTGGCCGAAATCAGAAATCCGCTGGTGAGGTTGCCAAAGGCTGCTGTTTCTGTGCCCGCCGGTACTGTGGCGGATTGTGTGTGGCATATTTTTGCGGTACACTGCGAACTGCCTAATGGCGAAAGTTGTCGCGACGCCCTTCAAAAACATTTGGCAAATCGTGGTGTAGAAACGCTTATTCATTATCCGACGCCGCCCCATTTGCAGAAGGCTTTTGCCGATGATTTTTCCATCGGGGCTTACCCAGTTGCAGAACGTCTGGCCAATGAGGAGTTGAGCCTGCCTTTACACCCCTTCATGACTGAAGATGAAATTGCAGCAGTAATTGAAGGCGTTAACAGCTTTAAGGATTAGTCTATGTTTGTGAAAAGTTTCCTGGGTTCGGGTGCGGTAACGGCTTTTAACGCCTTGAGGGCTTTTGCCATCAACAAGCTTTTGGCTGTTTTCTTGCCGCCTGCAGCCTTTGCCTGCGTCGGGCAGTTCATGAACCTGTTGACTATCGGGCAGGCCACTTCCAGTCTTGCTCTTCAGAATGGCTGGACTAGCCTGACCGCTCAGAATTTCAAGAACGAAAAGCAACTTCTTGGAGTGTGGCGAGGCGGTCTTCGTCTGACAACTTTTGCGAGCCTGTTCACTTTTGTGGCTGCAGTTCTGTTCTGTTTCATGGCTCCATTGGAAACTCTGTTTCCTGGGATGAATACTCGACTGGTGCAGGCTGCAATCCTGTTTGCTTTGCCAGGTGTATTCGCTACCAATATTATTGCCATCTGTGCTGCCGTCATGAACGGTATGGGTGAAAATCGCAAGTGGGCGCTTATCAATATTGTGGCTTCCTTGTGGCAAGTTTTATGGGTTGCATTTTTCCTTTATACGGGCCAACTGTCTGTCCTTTCTATTATTGCGACCCAGTCCATCGTGGCCGCCTTTTTTGCCATCCGCATTGCAAGCCAGGCTGGTTTTAGTGTCAAGAAAGTCTGGTCTACGGCAGCCGATATTCGTGAACCTTGGGTCTCTTATGCCTTGATGGGCTTGGTTCCCATGGTCATGACTCCCGTTGTGCTTACGGTAATCCGAACCGCAGTGGCTTCGAACTTTGGGCAGGATGCCGCCGGCATCTGGCAGAGTGTGTTGAAGGTTTCGGACTTCCTCTTCATGATGATGTCGGCTATTCTTACCGTGATTATCCTGCCGAAGGTTTCGGCCCAGCAGACTAGGCAGGAATTTTTCAAGTTGTTTAATCCCTTGCTCTTGCGTGTGATGGGAATTTCTCTGGTGATGGTGACGGCTTTATTTTTGTGCCGCGGTCTCCTAGTGCAAATCCTTTTTTCAAGAGCCTATATGGGTGCCGCCGATTATCTGTTTTATCAACTGTTGGGAGATTTCTTTAGGGCTGGTGGATTTTCCTTGGCACTGGTCCTGATCGCTCGCCGCGAAACAAAGAAGTTCCTTTCCATTGAAATTGGTTCGGAAATTTTTCTGGCCGCAGGTTCCCTGATCCTAATGAAACTGGTGGAATTCCAGGGGCCCATGATGGCTTACGCCGTAGAAAACTTCCTATACTTTGCAGTTATGTTCGTTGTTGTCCGGAGGCTGAAATGGAATCAGCAGTAATCGTTTCTGTGCTGATGGCCTGCTACAAGCATGAACGTTTTGTAGAGGCGGCTGTCCGTTCTGTAATGGCTCAAGAGGGCGTGTCCTTTGAATTGATCGTTATTGATGATGGCAGTCCCGATAGGTCGCCCGAGATTCTTGAACGCTTGGCAAACGAGTTCCACTTCAAATACGTCCATCGTCCGAACAAAGGGGTGGTGGCGACCATGAATGAATTGCTTTCTATGGCGAAGGGCAAGTATTTTTGCTCCATGGCGTCAGATGATGTGATGCCTGCAGGCCGATTGGCTGAACAAAGTCAGTACCTGGAAAGTCATCCTGAAGTTCCCGTATGCTTCGGACAGATTGTGGTGATGGATGGGGAAGGGAATCATGGTGAAACCCCGGACCCGCGCTATACCCGTTCTGTTCCTCAAGTGACATTCGAGGAATTTTTCATGGGGAAGAAAGAAGTTCACGGCTGTTCCGAAATGATTCGCCTGGATGTATTCCGTGATATGGGCGGCTATGATAAGGAATTCCCTTTCGAGGATTTTCCCCAGTGGCTGAAGTTCTTCCATAGGTTTGGAACGTTACCTGTGTTGCCTACCTTGTGCTGCTACTACCGCGTTCACGGAAACAACATGTCCTGCAACAGCACCTTGATGTATGGCACGTTCTTAAAGGCGCTGGCTCGTTACTCCGATCATCCCCTTTACCCGAAAGCTGTGAAAATCTGGAAGTCCCATTGGTTCTCCATGCTTGCTTATACCAACAAGGCCGAGGCCGTTCGCAGGATTCCTCAGCTAGCCTCGTTCTCCTGGGACTTTTTCAAAAGGTTCCCGAAGCTGTTTGTGCCCAAGTTTATTCTGGACCGCCGTTTTAACGTCTGATTCAAAACGCCGTTATCGTCTGAAAATTTTCTTGATGGTCCCTGCAATTCCCAGTGACTTTAGGTTTGTCCAAAGGGCAAGGGGAATGGAGAGAATCTTGGCGACCGGTGTCGGGAAAATCTTGTAAAGCTTTTGACGACGTTCAATTCCCTTGCGGACGGATTCCGGTCTCCAGTTACTTTGAAAGTGGTGGATGCAGTAGGTTTCTGCAGTGGCGCGAATCTTGCCGTCTATAAAGCTTTTGGGTGAAAAGAAATCTTCTGGGAAAATTTCCAAAGGGTCACGCAGACTGTTAAAGGCGTTGGCAAGGATGTTGGGCAAGACCAGCTCATTCACCTGGGATTCTGTGTAGTTGAATGATTCTTGTCTGTAGAAGTCCAGGGCTTTTGTAATGGCGGGGTGATTTTTGTTTGCGGCGAGAATCGCGCCTTCTATGCGGCGGGATCCGTTTTCGAATCCGAAGAAATATTCGCGGCCCATTAACGGATCGAAACTTTTCACGACTTCAACGTCGGTGTCGAGATAGATACCGCCTTCTGTTTCTAGGGCGTACAGACGGACTGCATCTGCGGCGAAGGCCCATTTTTTTTGGGCGAGGGCCTGCATTACCCAGGGA
The DNA here is from genome assembly GCF_002210365.1 of Fibrobacter sp. UWH1. Lineage (NCBI taxonomy): Bacteria > Pseudomonadati > Fibrobacterota > Fibrobacteria > Fibrobacterales > Fibrobacteraceae > Fibrobacter > Fibrobacter sp. UWH1. The sequence continues at coordinate 12,604 of NZ_MWQG01000048.1, read as the reverse complement.
ATGCCTGTGGCTTCGGCTTTGGAACGGTCCCAAAGGATCAGTTCATAATCGGGTAGAACTTGTTTCCATCCGTCCAAAAATTGGGTTACATCAGCAGGGAACGGCTCCCCGGAAAACCAACAGTAATGAATTTTCCTAGGAATCATTTTTCATCCCTCCTAAGCATTTTTTGCAAGACGTCGCGGCCTCCGAAAGAGATTACGTTGGCCACCTTGTTGCGAAGTCTAACCTTGAAATCCAACAGGTTCTGCAATCGAAGTTCCTTGATGTGATTCCAGGCGCGATTGCGGTAATCCTGGAATTCGTCGGTATCGGGGGTGCGCTTCAGAATGCTGTAGCTGGTGCTGATGAGCATGTTCTTTGCGGCACGAAGTAACTTCGGGTTCCTTATTTTTTCCGTGATTGTCGTACAAAGGTTTTCGGCGATGTCCAGCAGTTCCGCTTTCTTTAAATTGTAGGCGGAATTCAGGATGCTGGTTTCGCGTTTGCGGTACAGATATAGAGGCAAACTTACGGAACGGATTTCCTTTGCGCTCAAGAAAATCTGCGGGATGGTACAAAGGTCCTCGAAGTACTTGCCCCTCGGGAAGCGGACGTCTTTCCAGAGCCTTGCTGAGTAAAGTTTGTTCCATGCGGAATGGTCGGGAATCCTGTCTTGGTACAGCGCCTGGATAAGGGCGTCTTCGGGGGACCAGATTTTCTGGATGGACTTGCTTCGGTTTCCTGGAATCTTGGCGGGCAATTCGGTAAAGCTGTTGGACCCGCAGCAGATAATCTCTGCATCGGAATCTTGTGAAGCCTTGAGCAGGGTTTCTAGAAATGTGGGGGCGATCATGTCGTCGCTGTCGACGAATGTAATCCAGGGGGCGGAGACCTTCTGGAGGCCTGCATTGCGGGCTTCGGAAAGTCCTGCGTTCTCTTGGGACAGAAGCGTGAAACGTTCATCACGTTTGATGAATTCTTCGACAATTTCTGCAGAGTTGTCTGTGGAACCGTCGTTAACGACAATGGCTTCGAAGTCGGCAAAGGTCTGGTGCTGTACGCTGATAAGGCATGCTTCCAGATATTCGGCGGTATTGTATACCGGAATAATGACGCTTACGGTTGCCATAGGGTGGGCTTTTTTACGCCTGGCTTAGGTTTTGGACCACTTCGCCCCAGCCCATTTGCACAAGGGCGCCTGCTCGTACCAAGTTCCCCTGGGCGTCTTCGTATTCCTTCAGGATGCGGCTCCATTCGGTTACGTCGCGCTTGAACTTGATGTCCTTGCGAATTTTTTTCATGAGCATGTCCTGTTTCCATTGGGCGGCTTCGCCAAGGAACTTGCAGGATTCGTCCAGTGCGTCGAGATAGGCGGGCACCGCGTTCAGGAAGGTCTTTTCAAAAGGTTTGGCCTTGCCTTTTGCTTGACCCACGAGGTTCTTCTGATTGATGACGTTCTTGCGCAGTTCGCTCATCAGTCGTACGATTCGCTCGAAATCCACCTGGGGCCAGATCAGGTTGAAGGGCCACATCTTTTTCCAGTGGAACTTGAACATGGACTCGTGGGCCGTGTTCTTGGCCTTCAGCATTTCCTTGAGGTTGTTGAATATAATCTGGGATGGAAGCAAATCACTCATGGCCTCCAATATAGATTAATTCTCCATTTATAACTGAAAAAAGCCCCTTTTGTGGTAATTTTACAAAGCTTAGTTTGTTATTTTGGAAATAAGAAGTTAAATTCACCCCTGCATAAACTTGTAAAAAGGAAATCTATGAATAACAAAAAGTTCAAGATTCTACTTATTGTAGATATCGCATTGATTATCGGCTTGTTTGCCTTGATGATGATCCTCAAGGGTACTTATAATGACCAGGCTCAGAAGTCCGTTGGCGAACAGGTGGGTGCCTACCTGGAACAGTCTAACGGTGTTGTTCAGGAGCAGTGGAAGGCTGTTGACCAGTACGGCATGGCCTGGAAGCTCGTTTTTGCCACTTTGACCGGCGACAAGACCGAAGCTACCTTTGATGCCACCGCAAAGGCTATCGAAGAAGACAAGGATGCCCGTTTCAAGCAACTTTCCTATATGTACAACGCTGCAGGCATTCCTCCTCAGGCTCAGAACTCCATCTACGAAAAGGCTGGCCTTGCTGACAAGTTCCTTCTGAAGAATGAAGGCGGCGTCAAGGAAGTGGCTTGCGGTAAGAACTGCGTCATTAGCTTCACCTTCGCAAAGGGCAAGCTGAAGACCGCTGACTACAAGGCTCTGACCGAATACAACATGGGTGCAAACTTTAAGCTGGAAGCTCCGGCTCCCTACCACTTTGAATAAGGAGTAATGAACGATGAACATGAAGAATATTTCCATTGCTCTTTCTGTCGTGGTTGTGCTTTTGCTGGCAACTCTTCTGATGCAGAAGGGTAGCTACGTTTCTCAGGCAACTGAACACTACGAAAAGACCACTACCAAGTCCTTCAAGGGCGCTTCCCAGATCATTGAGTATGTGAACAACTCCATCGAGACCAACAAGGGCGTTTGGACCCTGGCTTGCGAAGCTGTTCAGAGCGTAAAGACTTCTCAGGATCAGGCTCGCCTCGAAGCAAAGCTCTTCCCCTCTGTAAAGGGTACCATGAGCATTGCCAACAAGACTCGTAAGTTCGAAGCTAGCTCCGATTATTACATCGTTTCTAACTTCGCCAAGGTCGAAGTCGACAAGAAGACCGAAGTGAAGTCCCTTTCTGGCCTCGTCTCTGTGAACGTGAATGCTCTTCTGGGCAATGCCGCTGTTGCTGCATCTGACGAAGATGAAGAAGAAGGCGAAGAAGCTGTTGTGGAAGAAGCTCCGGCTCCCAAGAAGGCTGCCAAGGGTAAGAAGGGCAAGAAGGGTAAGAAGCGCTAATCTGGCGAGCTAGAATTGGTGCGGAAAACCTAACTCTTTGATACTCAAAGAATTACAAAAATCCTCGCAGAAATGCGGGGATTTTTTGCATTTCTTCACCTGCTAATCACTAGCCACTAACTACTAACCACTAACCACTATTTACTATCTTTCCCCTCGTAAAAACAAATAACACAAGGTGCCGGCTAACCCCCGGCAAGAGGTAAAAATGCTCATTCTTCGTGGTACTCCGGCTCTGTCGGACTTCCGTCTCCAGAAACTTCTGGCTGACTTCAAGAAAGAAAACCTGAACGTCGCAAGCGTTTACGCTGAATTCCTCCATGTGGTGGATCTGTCCGCCGATCTTTCCGCTTCCGAAAAGGAAACTCTGGAAAAGGTGCTCCACTACGGCCCCATGCGTGAAGCCAAGGCCCTGGAAGGTGAATTGTTCGTGGTTTGCCCCCGTCCGGGTACCATCAGCCCCTGGAGCTCCAAGGCTACCGATATCGCTCACATCTGCGGCCTGCCCGCTATCAAGCGTATCGAACGCGCCATTGCCTACTATGTGAAGTTTGAAGGTGCCGCTTCTGCCGACGCTCGCAAGGTGATCGAATCCAAGATCCACGACCGCATGACTCAGGCTGTATTCGCAGACACCGCTTCCCTGGACGTTCTCTTCAGCAAGGAAGAACCGCGTCCGCTGAACATTATTCCGGTGCTCACCGAAGGCCGCGAAGCCCTGGTGAAGGCAGACAAGGCCATGGGCCTCGCTCTTTCCGCCGACGAAATTGACTACTTGGTCAACAACTTTACCGCTCTCAAGCGCAATCCCACCGACGTGGAACTGTACATGTTCGCTCAGGCCAACTCCGAACATTGCCGCCACAAGGTGTTCGGTGCCGAATGGACCATCGACGGTGTCAAGCAGGACAAGTCCCTGTTCCAGATGATCAAGAACACCTACGCTCTGCACAACACCAACATCTTCAGCGCCTATAAGGATAACGCTGCCGTGATGAAGGGTGCAACCGCAGGTCGTTTCTACGCTGACCCCCGCACCAACAAGTATGACTTCCACAACGAAGAAGTGGACATCTTGATGAAGGTGGAAACCCATAACCACCCCACAGCAATTTCTCCGTTCCCGGGTGCCGCTACTGGTAGTGGTGGTGAAATCCGTGACGAAGGTGCTACCGGTAAGGGTTCCAAGCCGAAGGCCGGCCTCACTGGCTTCAGCGTTTCTAACCTTAAGCTGCCGGGTGCAGTTCAGCCTTGGGAAAAGGATTTTGGCAGTCCCAGCCGTATCGCTAGCGCTCTGGACATCATGATTGAAGGTCCTCTGGGCGGTGCCGCATTTAACAACGAATATGGCCGCCCGAACATTCTCGGTTACTTCCGTACTTTCGAACAGGAAGTCTCTGCTGAAAAGGGTAACGAAGTCCGTGGTTACCACAAGCCCATTATGCTGGCTGGTGGTCTTGGCAACATCAAGCACGACCACATCGAAAAGGGGCACATCGATCCGGGTGACCACCTGGTAGTTCTGGGCGGTCCTGCTATGCTTATCGGCCTTGGTGGCGGTGCAGCAAGTTCTGTGGCCAACGGTGCTGGTAACGAATCTCTGGACTTTGCTTCTGTGCAGCGCGAAAACCCCGAAATGGAACGCCGTTGCCAGGAAGTGATCGACCGTTGCTGGGCAATGGACGAAGAAAACCCCATTACCTTCATTCACGACGTGGGTGCAGGTGGACTTTCCAACGCCTTCCCGGAACTGGTGAACGATGGCGGTCTCGGCGGTAAGTTTGAACTCCGTAACGTTCCTAACGACGAACCGGGCATGAGCCCCTTCGAAATCTGGAGTAACGAATCCCAGGAACGTTATGTGATCGCTGTTGCCGGCAACAAGCTGGACGTGTTCGACGCTATCTGTAAGCGTGAACGTTGCCCCTATGCTGTAGTTGGCGAAGCTATTCCCGAAAAGCATTTGACCCTTACCGACAAACACTTCGGTTCTACTCCCATCGATATGCCGCTGGAAGTCTTGCTGGGCAAGCCGCCTCGCATGATCCGTAACGAAAAGAGCCAGAAGCGTCCGCTGACCTCTCAGGTTGTTCCTGCCGACGCTACTATTAAGGACATTGCACACCGCGTTCTCGCTAACCCCACTGTGGCTGACAAGACCTTCTTGATTTCCATCGGTGACCGTTCCGTGACCGGTATGATCTGCCGCGACCAGATGGTTGGCCCCTGGCAGGTTCCCGTAGCTGACTGCGCTGTCACAAGCGCAACTCTGGACACCTACGAAGGTGAAGCCATGTCCATGGGTGAACGCGCTCCTATCGCTCTCATCTCTCCGGCTGCCGCAGCCCGCATGACTGTTGCTGAATCTCTCACCAACATGGCTGCCGCTTACGTTCCGGATATGGGCCGCGTAAACCTTTCCGCAAACTGGATGGCAACTCCCAACTACGAAGGTGACGGTGCCGACCTGTACGAAGCTGTAAAGGCAATCGGTATGGAACTCTGCCCGGAACTGGGCATCACCATTCCGGTGGGCAAGGACTCCATGTCTATGAGCACTGTATGGCAGGACGAAAAGGGTAGCCACCGCGTGACTGCTCCCATCTCTCTGGTCATCAGCGCCTTCTCTCCCTGCGCCGACGTTCGCAAGACCATGACCCCGCAGCTCATCCAGAACAACGACACCACCTTGATGCTCGTTGACTTGGCTCGCGGTAAGAACCGTATGGGTGCATCCATTGCAGCCCAGGTTTACAACATGCTTGGCGACAAGGCTCCGGATGTTGATTCCGCTAAGGAACTCCGCGCCTTCTTCGAAACCATCCAGAAGCTCAATGCCGACGGCAAGATTATGGCTTACCACGATAAGTCTGATGGTGGTCTCTATACCACCGTTACCGAAATGGCTTTCGCAGGCCACGTTGGTGTTTCTTTGGATGTAAACGCTCTCCAGGGCAACGTCATCGACGCTCTCTTCAACGAAGAACTGGGTGCTGTCATTCAGGTTGCAAATGCTGACGTTGCCGCTGTTAAGGCTGCATTCGCTGCTGCAGGTCTTGGCGACACCGTTTCTGAAATCGGTAAGCTGAACAGCACTTACAACATCGTCATTGGCGACTACGCCGAAGGCCTCTCTGACCTTCGCGCTATCTGGTCCGATACCACTCGCCGCATCGCCGCCCTCCGCGACAATCCGGCTTGCGCCGAAAGCGAATACCAGCTGAAGTTGGAACAGGATGATCCGGGTATCACTCCGAAGGTCACCTTCGACTTGGCTGCAAGCGCAAAGATCATCAAGGATTACTCCAGCCGCCCGAAGATGGCTATCCTCCGTGAACAGGGCGTCAACGGCGAACTGGAAATGGCAGCCGCATTTGCCAAGGCTGGTTTCGAATCCATCGACGTTCACATGACCGACATCTTGAGCGGTCGCGTTAGCCTGAAGGACTTCAACGGTCTCGTGGCTTGCGGTGGCTTTAGCTACGGTGACGTTCTGGGTGCTGGCGAAGGCTGGGCAAAGAGCATCTTGTTCAACCCCAAGGCTCGCGCAGAATTCGAAGCTTACTTCAACCGTAAGGATACCTTCACTCTGGGCGTCTGCAACGGCTGCCAGATGGTTTCTAACCTGAAGGACTTGATTCCTGGCGCAAAGCATTGGCCGCGCTTCGTTCAGAACCTCTCTGAACGTTTCGAAGCCCGTTACTGCTCTCTGAAGGTTGAAGATACCCCGGCTGTTCTCCTGAAGGGTATGGCTGGTTCCGTATTGCCTATCGCAGTGGCTCACGGTGAAGGCCGCGCAGAATTCGCCTCTCGTGAAGCTGCAGAAGCCTGCCTGAAGACTGGCCTCGTAGCCCTCCGCTATGTGGACGGCAAGCACGAATACACCGAACGCTACCCGCTGAACCCCAACGGTTCTCCCTTCGCCATCAACGGCCTCTGCTCTGAAGACGGTCGCGCTCTCGTCATGATGCCGCATCCGGAACGCGTGTTCCGTACCTGCCAGTACTCCTGGCATCCGGCTGAATGGGGCGAAGACGGTCCGTGGATGCAGCTGTTCCGCAACGGCCGTATTTTCGTGGGCTAATAAAAGTCTTGTCGCGGGCATGTACCGCGCTGCTTGAAAAATCCGCTTTCTGCTTTACCGCAGGGGCGGATTTTTTTTACATTGCAGGTTGTTAAAAGTTAGGAGCTTATTATGAATCTTTTTAAGAAGATTTCTTGGCTTAAGCCTGCGGTGATGGCGATAGTGGAACTTCCACAAATGAAGATGTCAATGAAATTTCATCTTCAAGTGTAGTTGATGAAATCTCATCCAGTGAAAGTTCTGCAGACTTACCGAATGAAGGTTTTGCAAGTTCCTCCAGCGAAATTCCTGCAAGTTCCGCTAATGAAGGCTTTGCAAGTTCGTCCAACGATAATTCTGGATCTTCGTCCAGCGCGGCTGTTACGTCAATTACTTCAAGTAGCGAAGAAACAGACTTTGACGATATCGTTGCAAGTTCCTCCAGTGAGTTGCCTGTAAGTTCTTCAGAAAATATTTCGCCTTCTGGTAGTGAAGAAATGATTTCATCTAGTTCTCTATCTGAAGGGTTGTCTTCGGGGGCTGATTCTTTGAGAAGGAATCGTTCTTTAATCCCGACGTTACGTATGGCACCTTGGTCGATGAAAGGGATGGAAAAATTTATAAAACGGTAGTGATTGGCTCTCAAACCTGGATGGCCGAGAATCTGAACTATGCGGATTCTGTGCAGACCCCGAGTCTCAAGGAACGTTCCTGGTGCCGTAATGATGACGCCGATGAATGCTCCATTTTTGGACGCCTCTATACGTGGATTGCTGCCATTGATTCGATCTCGTTGGCTAATGACGCGAATGACCCGCAGAATTGTGGCTATGGAGTCGTATGTGATCGTTTAAAAGACGATGCTCTTGCTTTGGCACCAGTACAAGGTGTTTGCCCCAACGGATGGCATTTGCTCAGTTTAGCGGAATGGGAAACTTTGTTTGAAAGTGTTGGCGGCTGTGAATCTGATTTTTGGTCCGTTACCCAAAATGAAAGTGAAGATTATCATGGCCGATACGCACATTACGTGTTCATGACTTGTTATGCAGACTATGCTTTTTTGCAAGGTAGTGACCGTGTCAAATCGAATGCGATGTCCGTTCGCTGCCTCGAGGATTAGTCAGTACAGTAGTCTTATCAAAAATGTTTGTCAAAATTTACGAGTAATAGTGGTTTGACAAAACTATATTTGTACCACTATTAGAGGGTTTTGACATGAAAATCGGTTCTTCTACATTAGCCCTTGCCTTGGGCGCATTTGTAACATTTAGCTCTGCAGCCCAGATTCAAGGCTTTGTTTCAGGATACGCACCTGGTAACGTTAAAGAAAAAAAAGAAGTAAAAGGTGTTGAATCCAGCCGAGATCTCCATACCGATTTTATGTGGGGACTTGGTGCCGAATATTTGGCTTTCCCGGTCGGTCCCCTTATGGTTGGCGGTGGCCTCGGATTTTTTAGTGTACAGACTGATGGCGGCTATAATGTCGTGATGCCTTCCGTGCCTCTGTGGCTTTCTGTTGGTGTAATTGGCCCTGATAGCTGGAAGGTTCGCCCTTACCTTGGCGCTCGCGTGGGATATCCGATTCCGGCCACTAATTATTTGACTTGGTGGGATAAGCCTCAGGACTTTTTCGTAACGGGAAACGTCGGTGTGCAGCTGCCGTACCATATGGGTGTAGAGTTCGACTGCACCTATCTGACCATGGATAAGTACTTCAGTAAGCATGGTGTGAATTTCCGCCTGAGTTCTGTGAAGTTTGGTGGTTCCATTACGGTTCATTTTGATTTGTCTGGCAAATCTGCTGAAGCCGATAAGGCCGCTACTGTAAATGATGCTGTTGTGGCGGAACCGGTTGTAGAAGAAAACTATGACGCATATGCTCCTTCTGGTGTGAATGAAAATTCTGAGTCTACGGATCCGTATTCTAATTATGGTGAACCCGCTGCAGAAAATATGACTGGTGAACCTTCTGCTGAACCTGCTTATGATGCTGCTCCCGCAGAAGAACAGCCTGCCGCAGAATCTTCTGAAGTTGCTCCGGTTGAAGAACCTGCCGCAGAGGCTCCTGCCGAAGAATCTCCCGCAGAAGAGGCTGTGGCTGAAGAAGCTCCTGCTGAGGAACCTGCGGCTGAACCCGCTCCCGAACCGGAGAAGAAGCCTGTAGCCAAGAAGGCAACCAGCAAGAAAAAGGCTGCCGCCAAAAAGACGACTAAAAAGAAGGCTGCTGCAAAAAAGAAGACTTCTAAAAAGAAAAAGTAAAGTCTAATCTTTGAGAGGTGCCGCGCTATGCGGCATTTCTTGTTTGGAATGCTATTTTTGGAATGGTAAAAAATGTCTGAACAGAATTTAACTCGTGAAACTTTGGTGGAATTCTTCGGTGCTGAAGAATACTCTCGCCTGTGCCGCCATGAGGCGGGGCATGCTCTGGTTGCCTTTTTGTTTAAGCGTCCTCTGGAATATGTGAAGATGACAAATTCCAAGGAGCGTCCGGGCGTTACCCGCATTACCGGAAGTGAACTGGACGGCTCTGCCCACATTGCCATTGCGGGCCATATTTCCGAATTCATTATCCGCAAGAATTTCGCTTGTGACCTAGATACGGTGATGCGTGAACTGCCTATGGAGCTGAACCGCAGTGACGCGGACTACCAAAGCTTTCAGGCTGCTTGCTATTACTTCCAGATGTCGGAAACCAACGTGGTGGAGCAGTGCTACAACATTCTGATGGCTTGCCAGAAGGCCTTGCTTGTGATTGTGGATGGGCTGGAAAAGCGCACCTGCATGACCTGTGAGGAAATCGCCGCTCTTTTCCAAAAATGATTGCGCAGGTTCGTTCGTAAACGCCCCAAAGGCGGTGGATTTGCATGAAAAATGCCGAAATCCACCGCCTTTTTATTAATTTATTTGTAAAATCCGTGGCGGAATGGAACAAAAAGCCCTTTTAAGGACAGTTGTCTTGGCCTTTTTGATTGTAAAATAGCTCAAAATGCTTTTAATTTAGTGTAAATTAACGAAAAGGCAGTGCCTGAACTAAAAAAATAGTTCAAGACACTGCCTTTTTTAGCGAATTGCTGTTTTCGATTACTTCAAAGCAGCGATAATAGCATCGCCCATGCCGGTGGTACCGACCTTGGTGCAGCCTTCCTGGTAGATATCGCCAGTGCGGTAGCCCTGAGAGATCACCTTTTCGCAAGCGGCTTCGATAGCGCGTGCTGCTTCTTCTTCCTTGAAGGTGTAGCGCAGCATCAAAGCGGTGGAGAGGATCTGGGCCAGCGGGTTAGCGATGCCCTTGCCAGCGATGTCCGGAGCGGAACCACCTGCCGGTTCGTACAGGCCGAAGGATCCTTCAGCAATAGAAGCGGAGGGGAGGAGACCCATGGAACCAGTGAGCATTGCGCATTCGTCGGTCAGGATGTCGCCGAACAGGTTCGGGCAGAGCATCACGTCGAAGTCGCGGGGGCGCTTCAGGAGCTGCATAGCAGCGTTGTCCACGTAGAGGTGTTCGAGGGTCAGTTCCGGATAGTCCTTGATGACTTCGTTCACGACTTCGCGCCACAGAACGGAAGTGGTCAGAACGTTAGCCTTATCGATGGAAGCAACCTTCTTGTTGCGGAGCATAGCGGCGTCGAAAGCGAAGCGAGCGATGCGTTCCACTTCGTAGCGGCTGTACTTCATGGTGTCGAAACCGATTTCTTCCTTGGAGCCAGGAACGCCTTCGCGGCCTTTGGGCTGACCGAAGTAAACGTCACCAGTCAGTTCACGAACGGTAAGAATGTTGAAGCCGTCACCGACGATGTCGGAACGGAGGGGACAAGCACCGGCCAGTTCCTTATAGACGCGAGCGGGACGGAGGTTGCAGAAAAGCTTGAAGTGCTTACGGAGGGGGAGCAGAGCACCGCGTTCCGGCTGCAGGTTAGGAGGAAGGTGTTCCCACTTCGGGCCACCCACAGAGCCGAAAAGAATACAGTCAGAAGCTTCACCCAGCTTGAGGGTGGACTCCGGCAGCGGAGAACCGCTTTCGTCGTAAGCAGCGCCACCAACGTTGGCCCATTCTGCGTTCACGTCGAAACCGAACTTCTTGGAAACAACGTCCAGAACGCGGACAGCTTCCTTCATCACTTCCGGACCGATACCGTCGCCCGGGAGAACTGCAATCTTGTAATTCTTGCTCATTATTGAGTCCTTGGTTAAAATTTGAACGAATCAAAGATAGTAAAAAACGAGGGGCATTTCTACCTCTCGTTTTGTTTAATTCCCGTTCTTTCCGCCATCCTCGCGAGATTCTCGTTGTGCCACTTCGCGGGGGTGGAAACTCTTGTGTTCCTGCTTGATAAATTCCTTGTCCACATGAGTGTAGATCTGGGTGGTGCTGATGTCGGCGTGACCCAGCAGTTCCTGCAGCACGCGGAGGTCCATGCCCGCTTCGAGACAGTGGGTGGCGAAGCTGTGGCGGAAGGTGTGGGGCGATACCTGCTTAGTCAAGTGCATGGTATGTTGCTGCACGATCTTCCAAGCGCCCATGCGGCTCATGGGCTTGCCGCGGGAATTTAAAATTACGTTGTCTGTTTCCGGATGGGTGAGGGGACGACCTCGCTCGATCCATTCTTTCAGGTTTTCCTTGGCCTTGCTGCCTAGCGGAATGAGACGCTGCTTGTTGCCCTTGCCGATAGGGGTCAGCCATTCGTTGTCCAGGTCCAGCTGGGCAAGCTTGATACCCAGGGTCTCTGAAATGCGAAGGCCCGCACTATACATCAGCTCGAACATGGCTGTGTCTCTCAATGGGTTCTTGCCGTTGGCGGCGCTCTCGAATACGCTGTCCACTTCTTCGCGGGTTAGGTATTGGGGCAGGTAGTGGCCCAGTCGCGGTGTGGCCAGCATGCTCTCGGTACTGAAATCGTACTCGCCCTGGTTCTGCATGTACTTCAGAAATCCTCGGAGGCTGGAGAAATGCCTGGCGATGCTGGTGGGGGAGTATTCCTCGTGAGCGGCCGCATCGGATAAAAATTCGTCCAGTTTTTCTGGGGTTAGGGCTTTTAAATCTAGAGAATGTTCGTCTAACCATCCAACGAAATGGCGCAAATCTTCCTGATAGCTCTGGATCGTGGCCGGGGAGAGGTTTCTCTCGACCCCCAGGAATGCCATATAGGCGTCAAGTCGGTTGAAATTTGGGCTCATAGGCTGGTACTAGGTTTGGGTGCGCGCCTTTGGCGCTAGAGATTTGAAGTGTGAAATACAAGATATAAAAAGATATGAGGTATGAGGTATGAGGTATGAGGTATGAGATGTCTTCTCTATTCTTTGGCTTTATGCTTGTTGCTGTTTGGTGTGTTTCCGGTATCGGCGATCGCCTAAGTGTCTAGATCCCTCCTTGTAGAGGGTAAGGATTGTGAGGTGGCGATTTGAGTCTCTTGCTCTGGATTCCTCGACTACGGCCTTACTGGCCTCCGCTCGGAATGACACGTAAAAGAACTCTTCGCTCATCATTCTTCGCTCTTCACTATCCACTATTTTGGGGTGGTTTCAAAAAAAGAAAAAATTTTTGCCTTTCCCCCTTGCCGAGTGTTCTTTTCTTTTCTATCATTGTGCGCGTCTTCGAGACGCGACTATGGATGATTAGCTCAGTTGGTAGAGCAGCTGACTCTTAATCAGCGGGTCGCAGGT
>NZ_MWQG01000047.1:0-21981 GCF_002210365.1 Fibrobacter sp. UWH1 | reverse complement strand
TTTTTTGCATCCTTCAGATTCCGCTCGGATTATGCATTTGCAAATAGAATTCGGGTTATCTTGAATTCTGGTGAAAAATCCGATTTTGGGAACGGTGTGAAGTTTGCGTTGCATCATTCCGACGAGCAAAATTGGAATGTTGCGGATGATCCATCCCATTATGGTTTGACTCATGAGATGTCGCAGGCGGATTCGATAGTTGTGCTGGACCTTTCGGGAAGTTTGTTGTGGGGGGCTATTCCACTGTCATCGACGGTAATGCCAAAGAATAACCGCAAAGCTGTTGCGACAAATGGCTCTATTACTATTGATGGTGACCAGGTTCTAGTTGCAGTAAACGAGTCTGCTTACTATACTCTGCAGGTCGTAGATGCGTCGGGAATTCCGTTACAGACACTATTTAAAGGTGCATGGAATGATGGCGAACATTATGTATCCATTAAAAATGTTACTTTTGCACCTAATAATTATCTAGTCTTGGGCCGCAATGGAAATATTTTAAACAAGGTAAAGATCGAATGATGTGCTCGAAAAAAATATTGATTGCAGCATGTCTTTGCTTCATGGCCATTATGCTGACCGCTTGCCCCTACATTGACCATGGAACATCGAAGGCCGCGGAACTCATTGGCCAAGAAGAAATTCAAGGGTGCTATTATGGAACGAAGTACGAAAATTGGTATGAAACTCAGGTAGTGTATTGCACGAAGTTTTGTATAGATTCTGTGGCTCATGTTCAGTACAAACTTGTTTATGCGAACATGAATGCTGATTCGTCTTTTGTAATTGAAAAAACTTATGATGAAACTGAGTATGATTCAGATTTTTCTGTAGGTAATCAAGAAAAGGATGGCTCCGTATTATATAGTCTCCATGTGGATAAATTAGGCTCATTTGAAAAAAAAACAAATGGATATTTTGAAAAAGATGGTGTTGTGTTTTTGGCAGAGGAAAATAAGTCATGCGGATTCTAGTTCTACTTCTTTTCTTTTGCCTTAGCGCACAGGCGGCCTTTGTCTCTGTAAATATAGGGGACAGTCGTCTTCAATCATCTCATTGGGTTTCGGACCCATCGGGCATTGTTGGCTTTTCGCTTGAAGCAGGATTTTTCAATGAAACCTCAAATCTAATTGATTATAAGCTTTCTTTTGATGTAAAAAGATTTGGCTATTCTTATGACGATGGCGATGAAGCCGTGTCTTTTTGGACTATCGGATTCAGGCCTTTTACTTGGTCTGTGACCTATAAGAATATTATGTTTGAGGCGTATCCAAGTATTTCATGGATATTTGCGTGGAATAATGTAAACCGTGCCATGGAAGAACATTCATTCAATGAAACATTTGACGGTCGTCGATTCTGTTTCGGATATGGTTACCGATTAGGATATTATTTGAACGAAAATCTTTTTTTAGGCCTTAATGCCGATTATCGAATGGTTTATTGGAATTTTCACGGATTGCACGGTGGCGATGATAGTTGGATGTCGATGGGAGGCTGGGGTCTTTCCGCTCAATGGAACTTTTAACAATAGGGATTTATAAATGAAAAAATTTTTTATGGCTGTTGCGCTTATTTGCGTTTCGTCCTTCGCTCTTACATTGGAAGATGTGAAAAGGGGCTTGAGTGCTAATGTGATTAACCCGGATTCCTTGGAATATCGGGTACATACGGTGGTGATCGTTCCTACGTTTGGTTCTCAGGCTACAGATTATCATTATGTGACCAAAGGGAAAAATAAGGTCTATTTTGAAATGCGGAGTTCCCTTGTGAACCAGCGGATGATTCAATCCGGTGAAAAAATGAAAACTGTTGACTTGGTGACTCAAAAAGAGCGGATTACCTCATACAATGGTGAAATAGAAAAATTAGCTTCTGTTCAAAATGTGTCCAATACGTTAGGTTCCGGGAATTGGAAGGAACCCGTACGCATTGAGGGTTCGCTTTATAAGATTGAAGGGGATTCGTCCGTTGTTTATTATGATTCGGCGAAAAAACAAGTGCAGAAAATGGAACAAAATGTAGGGGAAAATTCATCGGTAATGACTTTCGAGTATGATGATGCAACGAAGCAAATCAGTGCCATGCATATTTCTGTGTTGGTTGGTGCGCAAGAGACTAAAGTGGACATGACATTTTCTGTTTATCAGTCATCCGCGAAGTTTCCAGACAGGTATTTTGAATTTTAGTTAATGCTTGTTGTTTCTCGTATTCTTATTTTGTTCGGTTTCCTTGCTGTTTGTGCAGGGGCTGCGACAGTGCAGGTCATTGAAGGGGATGCCGACGGTACGTGGGACCTGTCTGCCAAAAAACTTCGGGCGATGGCGACCGTTTATTTAGCGGAACTCGGGCATGCCCCCAGTCCCGAAATCGAGAACGTCGGCGTTTCCTTTACGGCGTCCGGGCCCGCGAAGCGCTCCGTGCGGATGAAGAAGTTTTCATTCAACGGCCAGATTGAAGAGGATTCTGTCACCGTTGCCGATGCGGACAGCGTCGACGTTGCGGTGGAAAACATGCTTACAAAGTCTTTCGGGACGGCCTCCAAACGCTATAAAAGCGATAGGCCCGCCGAAGTGTTTTTCATGGATCCGGAGTTCATCGGTGTGGACGACAACACGGCGGATCTTGCCGCCAAAAATACGGAAACGGCCCTCGAAGAACTTGGATACGGACTTTCTGATGACCACGATGGGGTCAAGCTCCAGATGACGTTTGTGAAGTTGAAGAACACCTACTGGCTCGGGATGGTGCGCTTTGAAGGGTCGAAAATTATCAGGGCCGCGCATAAAAAATTCCTGCCGGGCGATGACCTTGAAATGGTGGCCTATTCGTTGACGGACAAGATCATGAATTCAAGTACGAAGCTCGATACCCCTTATACCGAAGTGGTGGATTATGAAAATACCCACGAAGCGAGGTGCCGCGCAACCGATGGCGTAAGTTCTGCAACTGGTGCTGTTGCCGGCTTAGCTGCCGATGTTCTCTGCAATATGTCGGACTATATGGGGTTGGAGGTAGCCGCGGGAGGCAAGGACCTTTACGGGGACTGGTATTCGGAAGTTCGATTTGACCTCGCGTGGGGCTTTTCGGATAGTCATTCTTGGCTTCTGGGCCTGGATTATGCCGGGACCATGGGCTATACGAAATCCAGGTGGGCGATTGAATCCATCCACAGGTTTTCGCAGACGAAGGGCCTGTTTTTCGACATCCTGTGGGGCTGGGGCTGTGACGACTGGCGCCGCGGCTGGTACATGGGTGCGGACATCGGGTACAACCTGCTCATGTTCGGGCCGAAGGCGCACTGGTTGTCGCTTATGTTGCGCTATGACTGGAATATCGACGATTCCGTGACCGACGACGGCCGAATCTCTGTCAACCTGGTTTACAATCTTCGCGGCTACTATACCGATTGATTGAAATGCGTTAGGGATAGTGACCCCTTGGGGCGGAGACTTGCGTAAGCAAGGCTCCGTTTTAGTAGGCTGGTTGCGAGCGGAGCGATGTCAAACGGCCACTAAAATATAGCCCGACCCGTGCGGAGCGCGGGGAACGCCCAAAAGAGCATTAAGGATTTCAACAAGAAGACGAAGGAAGAACTTCTCGAAATGATGAAGACCGCTTATTCCGAACGCCACTTCCAGATGTACGAAGCTCTCCGCAAGGGCGCTACCGTCGAGGAAGTGAACGCCGTGACCTACGAAAAGGCATACTTCATTGAACAGATGAAGGAACTCGTCGAACATGAAGAAGAAATGCTCAAGACTCCGGGCATGCACCCGAAGGATGAAATCCTCATCAAGGCCAAGAAGGATGGCTTCGGCGATAAGTACATCGCAAAGATCCTCGGCATCCGTGAAAAGGACGTTCGAGCAAAGCGTATCGAACTTGGCATGGTTGAAGGCTGGTGCGCAGTGCCCGTAAGCGGCGTGAAGGACCAGTACTACTACTATTCTACCAACAACTGCAAGGACGAATCTACCGCCACCAATAACCCGAAAAAGATCATGATCCTCGGCGGTGGCCCGGACAGAATCGGCCAGGGTATCGAATTCGACTATTGCTGCTGCCACGTTGCAATGGCTCTCCGCGAAATGGGTTACGAAACCATCATGGTGAACTGCAACCCGGATAGCCGCGCAGCGAGCCAAGCGACAATAAACTTGTTTATTGTCATTTGGCGAGCCAGGGGAAAGAGGCGAAGCCTCCAACCGTTTCTACCGACTACGATACTTCCGACAAGCTGTACTTAGAACCGGTTACCCTCGAAGACGTTCTCCAGATTTACAAGAAGGAACAGCCCGCAGGCGTTATCGTGCAGTTCGGTGGCCAAATTCCGCTGAACATCGCCCGCGCACTCAGCGACGAAGGCGTGAAGAATCTCGGTACCAGCATCGATTCCATCGACATCGCTGAAGACCGCGACCTGTTCCGCAAGATGATGGACCAGCTGGAAATCCCGATGCCCGAAAGCGACATGGAAGTTATTTACGACGAAAACATGCTCCGCGAATATGTTGCCAAGGCCGTCGGCGTTACTCCGCGGCAATAGTGAGGAATTTGTTGGAATGCTAAGTCCACATATTTGATTTTTCTCTACATATCCAGTATTGTGAAAAACGCTTAAATGGGCGTGGTGTTTGACTATTTTCTATGGTTAACTACTTCTAATTCTATATAAATTAAGGAGTAAAAGATGAAGAAACCGCTTTCTATGATAGCGATTTGTGCTCTTGCTATGGGCGCAAATGCTGAGGACAAGTCATTTGATATGCTTGGCCGCCAGAACAACACTGCAAATTATGCTAAGACCGTAGAAACTGCTGCAGGTAAAAATAATATGCAGCAGAACAAGTCTGCTTTGATGAAGGCTAGCAATGCAAGATACGGCTCTCTTACCATGGGTGAGTATGAATACCAACTTTATCAAGGTAAAGTATACGCAATTGATGGAGAAGAAGTTTCGGAAGACGACTTCTTAGAAAGGTCTAACGATAAGATAGTTTGTACTCGCGAGCTCGATTATGCTGATTATACCGATTGGAAGTATCCGGAATTTTGGATTTATAGTAAGCCTTATTATGGCCCTAAGGACAGGTCTTATGATTATGAAAGCAACATTTTCAAGAAGAGTTCTTTTACTGCAGGAGGTAGTGCAGAACAAATCCATCTTCTTTCGGATTATTATGGCTGTTTAGGAAATCGTAGGGTTGCTCCTATCAATTGGGCTTCAAAATATGCCGGTGATAATAGTTACTCCATATGTGGACTTTCTTCCCATAGCACGGCTTTAGCATACCTTCTTACGGCGGCTACTGCGGGAAGTGTATATTCTTCTTTAAATCGACTCGTTGGTGAAAGTAAGGGAACGAATCATTTCTATCCATTGCCGTATTCTCACGATGTTCCTGTTGGTGTTGCCACGGGGCGAAATGTTTCGGCTGGATTGGAAAAGGCTAGTAAAAACAATGATTTGACTGATGAAATTGATCAGTATGTATATGATTTTCGTGTGACCGAATTTGCTGGTGCTGGCAATAGCGGTTCATCAGGTGAAATGACGTCTTCCAATGCAAATATTCTAATTTTCGATTTAGCAATAAAAATGATTTTATAAATGGCATCCCGAAGTTGTTAAGGCTCTCCTGTTGACATCCAGCACGAATCCTGTGACCAGTTCTACTGATTATACCGCAAGCAAGCTAAATAAGAAAATCCTGAAGGGCGTTCCTAATTACAGCGCTATGATTGGCTTGAATCGTTCTAAATTCTGGACAGGTCCCAACAATGCCATTGATAATTATGGCACTATTCATGTTGAAGAAGCTAATGGTATTGTTGCGGGTAAAACTTATCGTGTTGCTATTGCCTGGCTGGTTAATCCTAAATCTGTTAAACCTTCTAATTCTAAGACTGAAGAAAGAATCCCTATGGTCTTTGGCTTGAATGTTTCTCAGTACAAAGGCAACACTGCAACTTCCCAGATTAGAAATGCTACCTTCCAGTATGTGGAATTTGTTGCGAAGAATAATAATCCGATTAAGATTAATATTTCCCGTACAAGAAATGATGTTGCAACTGATGATATTATTCTCGGTTTCAACTTCTATCGTGTTCCGTAATAATTGTTGTTTTAGTTCTGAATTGTGAAGAAAGCCTGTGGAAATTTTTCCGCAGGCTTTTTGTAGAAATAAGAAAAGACCAACTTTAAAAAGCGGGTCTTTTCTAATCCGAGAAGTGTCGCGGCGCCATTGGTACCGCAAACAACGATTATTCTTCTTCTGCGGGCTTCTTGGAGAGCTGCTTTCTCTTGATGGGATCCAGCTCGGTCTTGCGGAGGCGCAGAACTTCCGGAGTGACTTCGATGCATTCGTCTTCGTTAATGAAGGTAACGCATTCTTCCAGAGTCAGACGGCGATACGGAGTCAGCTGGATCATATCATCAGCAGACTTGGAACGCATATTGGTCAGGTGCTTACCCTTGGTGACGTTCACGGTGATATCCACATCACGGTTGTGTTCGCCAACGATCATGCCCGGATAAACTTCAGCGCCCGGTCCGATGATGAGGTAGCCGCGGTCTTCCAGGTTAGAAAGAGCGTAGCTAGCGGCTTCACCCGGTTCCTTAGCAATGAGCACGCCGTTGATACGAGCCGGGATTTCTCCCTTGTACGGTTCGTAGCCCTTGAAGATGGACTGGCTGATGGCGTAACCCTTGGAGAGGGACAGGAGTCTGGGACGGATACCGATAAGGCCGCGAGAAGGAACGTTGAATTCCAAGGTGACGCGATCGTTTTCATCGGTGGTCATGTTGGTCATTTCGCCCTTACGCTGCTGGATTTCCTGAATGCAGGCGCCGCTAAATTCGTTAGGTACTTCGACCTTGAATTCTTCGACCGGTTCCAGGAGCTTGCCGTTTTCGTCGTTCTTGAAAATCACCTGGGGAGAACCGATGGTGAATTCATAGAGTTCACGACGCATATTTTCCACCAGAATGGTCAGATGGAGAATGCCGCGGCCAGAAACCTTGAAGTTGGAAGCACCGTCAGCCTTTTCCACCAGGAGGGCGGGGTCAGCCATGTGTGCGCGTTCCAGACGTTCCTGGAGCTGGTTACCAGTCATGAACTTACCACCGTACTTACCTGCCAAGGGGGAGGTGTTCACGGTGAACATCATGGAGATGGTGGGCGGGTCAATGTGGATACGGGGCAGTTCCACAGGATTCTTCGGATCGGACAGGGTATCGCCGATGTCGAAGTTGTCGAAACCTGCCAGAAGAACAATGTCGCCCGGACCGGCTTCTTCAACCGGCTGGGGAGAAAGACCGTCGTAGCGGAGAACCTTCTGGAGACGGACGTTCTTGAACTTGCCGTCGACAGTGGACTGTGCAACAGTCAGACCCGGCTTGAACAGACCGTTCTGGACGCGGCCCACTGCCAAGCGACCGAGGAAGCCGGAGTATTCCAGAGAGGTAATCTGCATGAGGGGTTCGGCATTCGGATCGCCCTTGGGAGCCGGAATGCGTTCGATAATCTTGTCCATGAGGATGGAGAAATCGCCATCCGGATCTTCCATTTCTGCCTTGCAGATACCGCGACGGCCGGAACCGAACACCTTGTCGAAGTCCAGCTGTTCTTCAGTTGCGTCAAGTTCGCAGAACAGGTCGAAAACCTTGTCCAGAGCGCCATGGGGATTGCAACCGTCACGGTCGATCTTGTTCACGACGACGATAGGAATAAGGCCCATCTGGAGAGCCTTCTGGGTTACGAAACGGGTCTGGGCCATAGGACCTTCGAAAGCGTCCACCACCAAAATCACACCGTCAACGGTACCAAGAACGCGTTCCACCTGGCCACCGAAGTCGGCATGCCCCGGGGTATCCACGATGTTCACGCGGTAGCCCTTGTACATCACGTTGGTGTTCTTGGAAAGGATGGTAATGCCGCGTTCGCGTTCCAGGTTGTCGGAGTCCATCACGCGTTCGTTGACTTCTTCACCTTCGTGGAAGGTTCCGCACTGCTTGAGGAGCTGGTCCACCAGGGTAGTTTTACCGTGGTCAACGTGGGCGATGATGGCGACGTTTCTGATTTTAGATTGATCCATAGGGCCTTCTTATATATAGAAAGGTTTATTTTTGGGCGCAAATTTAGAAAAATAGCACAATCATGGCAAGTTAGCTTTGAGTGTGGAACTGTGAGCATTGCGCAAAAAACACCCTTACAGGCCTCATAACTCATAGCTCATAGCTCGTAACTCATGGCTCATAGCTCGTAACTCATGGCTTTTTTACTATATTTGGGCTACTATGGCAAAGAATAAAGATCTTGATAATTTTGATGACGACGAAATGGACGAGGCCGCCCTCGAAAAGTTCGAGTCCGAAGAAGAATCCTCTGCCCCGGTTGTCCGTGACTACAGCGACCGTTGCATTTTGGTGTGGGAAGAAGACGATGCTCGCCGTGAGGCTTGCCTCGAAGTGCTGACCGATCTTCTGGTTGGCGCTACGATTAAGGCTGTCAAGACTGAGGCCGAAGCCCAGGAACAGCTTGAAAACGACGACTGGGATACCTTTGTGGTTGACTTCTATACCGATGGCGTTTCTAGCAGCGAATTCATCAAGAATGCAAATAACTATCCGGGCTCTATCCTGGTAGCTATCAACATGGCTCCCCTGACTCTTGCTGAAGAACGTGAACCTGCCCGTACAGAACTGCTCCGCAGACTGTTTGACGTGGAACGCGCTAACACTCAGATTAGAGCTTAATTCGCCTAATCGGCTGCAAATTTTAAAACGACCGCTTTCTGGAGCGGCCGTTTTTTTCGTTAGAGGATTCCCGGTGTGGGTGTGGCCAGCTTCCAGGCGGTTGAATCCTGACGGTTTTTCCACTGCTCCAGGTTCAGTTGGGAGGAGGCGCCATTTTTGCCCGAGGGAACTGCGGGTACTACATTAGGGTGTAGCGAGTCTGGTTCCGAGGCGTAGTAAAGCGAATCCAGCGTAATGTCGTCGCACTTGAGGATGACGAACCCTTTGGAATTTCCCATGTCGTTCCAGCCGTCGGTCCCGATGTGGAGGGCGGGTGTATTTTGGCTGTTGGGGTTTCCCAGAACGAGGATCTCGTTAGGCGGAATCTCGCTGACGGTGAGGGGGATGAACTTGGTGGAACTGGAGCTGGTGAGCCCGATGGCGCAGTCGTCAAGAATCAGGGTGTCCAGGCTGCCGTTGTAGATTTCTACAAATTCGTATTGGGTAGTGTCCTTATTGTCGGGGGCGGCCATCACTTCGGTAATCAGGAGTTCGTTGGCCTTGGGCTTGCGGTATCCTGCTGGCAGGGGGAGTGTCAATTCCACGTTCTTTTCTGGTGCGAAGTTCACCATCAGCGAAACCTGGCTCCTGAGCGAATTTAATGTCAGATTTGGAACGGGGCTGTCTTCCGTCAAAAGGAACTTGTCTTTCAGCTTGTAGATGCCCTTTCCATCTTCGCCGAACAGTGTGATTTCCACATCGTAGTTGGCCCCCAGTTTCAACATTCCGCTCTTGAAAATACCGGCGGTTGCCGTCTGGGTCATGGGGATGGTATAACTGTCCTTGTCGGATGTAAGGGTCATGGTTCCCCGGGTAACTCCCGCACTGTTGTTCAGACCCAACGGAACCTCGATGTAGACAAAGCCTACGATGGCGTGCATCTGGATGCTCAGGTTTACGGCAGCGCCTGCAGAAAGCTTGGCTTCCAGTTCTCCCATCTGCAGCAGGTCTCCGTTGGCATAAATCTTTGCCTTGAAACTCCAGTGGTCGCTGGGAAACAGGTCCAGGCTGAAGTCGGGATTTCCTGGGGCATGAATCAAATGGAGCGTGTCCGGGCCGAGGCAGTCAAGAACAAGACTGTCTACCAGAGGGGTTTCGGTATAGGAAAACCTCAGGGAAACGCTGGTCTTTTCGACGTCAACAGACGAAAGCTGGTTGTTGGTGGAGTCTGTCCCGCAGTTCCAGAAAAATGCGGCGCAGAACAAGATGGCGGCCAAGAAACACTTGGTCGAGATGCGGTTAAGAATCGGACTCATAAAACCTCCTGTTTTGAAGTGGTCCACTTCTTAACACGAGTTTTTGATCCAGAAAATCGCCTTTGACACCGTAAAAAGATTTTTACTTTCGGAAGTCTGCGAAATCTTAAAGCTTAAGGGGCTTTTGGCCGTTTTGTTGCCTGTTCCCTTGGAGTTTTGTGGCGCAGGCTTTATCTTGCCGAAGAATTTTAACCAGGGCGCTGGGACTGAGGTTGAATGCGGCTGCTGCGGTCTTGGTATCTCCCCCCTTGGCGGCCATAATATCAAATACATGAGCTACGAAAAGGGGAAATAACGCATTGGAGGTCTGGATGTGACCGTTGCTGCCGGGAAAAGGAATTTCCGGGCTTGCTGGTGTTTCTCGAACTTGCAGGGCTAGGGCCATCTGCATACGGTGCAATGCATGGATCTTATTTTCGTGAGCGCTCCTACCTTCGCAGGATTTGATTTCTAAATTGAATTCACGAAGAGTTAAAAGGACTCCTGTGTTGGTCTTGTTGCGGTGCTGGCCGCCGGGACCGCTGCCTTGATACCCCTTGAGGGTGCAGGCTCGAAGGAGTTCATCCAAGGTCATTTTTAGGTAGGTGTCGCGATGCATGTACTGAAAAATAAAATAGTTTTGGCCGCTGTTGCCGGAATTCTCATGTTTTTTGCTGGCTGTGCTGGTTCCTCTAGCTCGTTAAGCGAATCTGCTGCCGTTAAGGATGCAAAGGCTCAGAATCGCGAAATTGATAAGCAGGCCGCCCTGGAAGCCATGTTCCAGAAGTTCCTTGCCGCCATTCGCGTCGATACTCCTGCAGACACCTTGCTGGAAATGCTGACCGATCCTTCGGAAAACTGGTTGGATGAACTGGAACGTCATGCCATGTCCTACACCGAGGCGGAACTGGATACCTGCCAGTTTTACGAAATTTATTCCATTCTCCTTTACCGTCTATACGAACGTGAACACCTGTGGGAAGTTTCCGAAGATCGCATGCTGTGGCTCTACCTTTCTAAGGCGGGGATGTTCCAGCGCTTTACCAGCCTGAAACTTGGGCCCATGAAGGTGAAAAATGACCGCGGCAGCATTGGTCTTGCCAATAGCCCCGAGGTTCCCATTATGCTGTTTGAATGGGATGATAACGACTGGAAGTTAGACCTGGTGGAAACGGTTCCCCTGATTACCAAGGGCGTTGAAGCTACCGCCGTGAAGAAGAACTGGACTGACAAGAAATTGGCCCTGTACTGGCTGGATAGGGAATACCATCTGCAGTATAGCCGACTGGATGAATCCCTGTTCAATCCTATTGGATTCTAACGCTTTTCGTTGGTTTTATAATGAGTAAAAGCTTTGTTCGTGTGCTTGGCCTCTGTCTGTTAGCGGTATCCTTGTGCGTATCAGCCCCGGCCTCCCAAAAATCAACTAAGACCGGCTATACTTCGGGTTCCGCAAAAATTCTTGGTGCCGTAGATTCCCGCCGACCCTTTAGTGGCGACCGTCTGTTTGCGACGCTGGATTCTGTTGGCGGTACGGGCACGTGGATGGAATGGGATGTGAACGGCGTAAAGGATCCGTCCCTGATGGAAGTGCTGAATCCTATGCTCAAGGCTGAAAATAAGCCGGAAATGGTTTGGGTACTTACGGAACGTCAACTTCCCTTGCTGGCTGTACTCCTGCAGAAAGGTGCTGGTGAAGTGCTGATGTTTTATGAACTAAAAAAGCTGGATGCAAAGCCCGAAAAATTGACGATCAATCCTGTACTTTCTAACTCCGTGGTGTTTAGAGATTATAAACAAGTTTCTGAAAATGAATTTGTTCATATAGATAAGCCTGACTTGAAAATCAAGACCATGAGCAATGGATTCCGCTTTACTTATGAAAACCGCGTAGATTCTCCGCTAACCTTGGATCCGACTTATTCGACCAAGTCTTTTGTGGAGAAAAAGGCGATGCTTAGGGATTATGAGGATTACTTCAAGTATGAGTATTCCCTGATGCTTCGTGCTTTTGTCCAGTCTGTTCGAGGCGTGTTCAATTGGCAGCCCTGGCATTGGTATATGCAGGAATGGAATGCTAACTATAAAATGCCGTCAGAGGAACTGGATGCCATTCTCAGTAGCGGTGTGATGCCTCCTTTCTTTACGCTTTTTAAGGCCAAGACGGCTCGAGGCGAAGTGGTTGAATTTAGGACCAATGGAAACGGCTATTCCGAATTGCTGGTGACTAATCCCTAGGTGCATTTTTCTATTTTGAAAACGTGAAGTTTTCAATATCAAATTTTGTTCTTGCGGCGCTGTTGGCGGTGCCTGCATTTGCCTCGAAAGTGGTGGAGGATTCCCAAAATCGCTTTGTGATGGATGATGAAGTCGCAAATACGGCTGTGCTGGATTGCGATGGTTCCAAGGGTGGTTTTTTCCGACCGGAAAATGCCACTTATTTCGATGGAAACGGTGTTCCGTTTAGAACGTATAGCATTGCCTTGCCGACGAAGGAATTGCCTCAGGTTTTCATATCTGATGAGCGTCTGCTTGAATTGGGCAAGCCTGTCTGTGCTGATCCGGAAAGAATGGAGCCGGTGTCGTTTGGCTTTGGTCCGATTCAGATGTCTGAAGCGGTTCAGCGAGATGGCCTCTGGCTTACGGATATCCGGGTGCCTCTTTATGTGAAAAGAGGAAACTCTGTTGCACTTCGCAAGAACTTTAGACTGAACGTCAAGTTTAACGGACGGGCTGCAGGTGTGAAGCCTGGTCTGAGAGGACTTGCCCGTGCACTGAACGTGAACGGGGCTTCGCGCTTTGGCGCGAACCAGAAGGCTTTGCAGAAAAGCCTTCGCAAGTCCGCCTCTAGCGATTACTCCGACGTTGAATTCCTGGCACAGTTCTTTGTAGGCGATAAAAAGCTTGGCTCGTTCTCTGAAGATGGCCTGTATGCTGTAGAGTATAGAAGTGTTCGTGCGGCAATGGTTTCCGCTCAACGAGAAGACGATCTCGTGGGCATACCTGTAGATAAGATTTGCCTATATGGTTCGTCTCAGGATACCCTTGCGGCAATTGGTCCTGGCGCGGCGGAACGCAATCCCAATCAAATTTTTGAAATCCCCATTGAGGTTAGAGACCATTCTCCTTCTAGTTCCAAGGCTGACGGAACTTTTGGCGAGGGAGACTCCATTGTATTTGTTGGATACGGAAACGGCTTCTGGAAACGTTGTGACCGCGAAAATCCGTCGTTTAAAAACGGCGAGATGGACTACTTCCATTCCTATTCTCCCTATTCCTTTGACCAGGGATTCCTTCTTGGAAAGAAATATACGGGTAAGGGCAAACGACTCTCGGACTTGGTTGAATCCCCTGCGGGAAAGGGCCGAGATGTGGAGTGGATGCGCTATGTACATGCCGAAGAAGATGCCTTGCTTAGGGATACTTATTACGGAAAGGACCTGAACTGGGAATCCGCTTCAGGTAAGGAATGGTTCTGGCATTGGCACTCGAGGTTTGATTCCACGCGTATTTCTGCTGCGGAGTTAAAAACGGATGAAACGTATACGTTGCCTGGCCTTGTGGAAGGCGGCAGGCAGTATGTTGCCGTAACGTACATGCCCCGCCGTTCTGTAAGTCATACTTCTGCAGAAAAAGCAAATGACCAGAAAAAAGACATCTATATGTCTAGCCGTAGTTATGCAGAAAGAATGGATTCCATCTTTTTTGCCGTAGAGGTGAACGGAACTAGAGTCCGCCGTGAGGCGACGACTTTGATGCCGGGGGGTAACTTTAGGATCGATGGCGTCGAACTTAAGAAGACTGGCAATTCCATTGCCCTGGATATGCTCCCGGGCGGCACACAGTATGATCGTTTTAACGGATACAGTTTTGCCTACCAGTGGAAGCCTGTTGTCGATTCTGCGGAATGGCTTTTGCCGGGAAATGTTTCGGGTGTGATCAACGTTCCGGTTCCGTCTGGTACGCAGGTCATGAAGTTTAAGAATCTTCAGCCTGTCGGCTATTTGCGTTCATCCAACGGTGTTGCCAAGGATAGCGTGGCCAGCGAGGATGATGTTCGCTATCTTGCCGTTCGTTCGGATGCGTTTAGAGAGGACTTGAGGGTTGCTGGTTTTTCTAGACCCAATAGCGGTGTCCTTAAGGATTTGACTCGCCCTAATTCAAAGTTGGAGTATTTGATCATTGCTCCTCCTGACTTTATTAATGAAGCTGTTGCCTTGGCTGAGTTTAGGGCCGGCGGTTCTGCTGTAAGTTCTATTGCCACCTCTGTAGTAAATCTTGAAGACATTTACAGAACGTACACGGCAGGGCGCCTTTCTCCGGTTGCAATTAGAAACTACCTGTCTTACGTTTACTCTGTATGCCCCGATTTCCGTTATGTCCTTTTGGTCGGCTCGGGAACTTTCGATTACCGCGGCATGAACAGCCGACTGACGCCAAATCATTTCCCGACCTACCAGGATGAAGACTATGTGTCCGAGGATTTTTATGGCGTACTGGATTCGGGTGAAGTGATTCGCTTTGGACCTTATGAGCTGGATGTTGCCGTTGGGCGAATTCCTGCCCAGTCTCCGTCTGCGTTTGCCAACTATGTTCGCAAGGCGAAAGATCATGAAATGCTGAAAACGTTTGACAATTCTAGTTGGCGTTCTGTCATTTTGTTGGCTGCAGATGATGCCTGGAATAATGGCGGTGTCGATAATATCCCTCATACCACTTTTCAGGAAAATACGGCTAAAACAATCAGTGATCGTTCTGAAGAAAAGAATATTCGCTGGGATATGAAGAAAATTTACCTGGTGGATTATGAACGGGATGCGTCTGGACAGAAAAAACTCGCTGCCGAAAACTTTATCAGTATTTTGAACCAGGGAGCCCTGATTACCACGTACTATGGACATGGTTCGAAGACGGACTGGGCTGTAGAAGGTTTGATGAAGCCCAGCTATGTTAAGAAACTTTCTAATAAGGGACGATATACCATATTGGCTTCGTTCTCCTGTACGGTTGGCCGTTTTGATGAAGGAACTGTTCCGTCACTTTCAGAAGAAATGTTAATGGCTAATGGCGCAGGTTCTATTGTTTCCATTGGTGCGACTAGAGAAACTTTTGCCTCGGAGAATAAAACCTTCGGATTGAATTTCATGAGCTTTGCCTTGACCTCTGATTCCGTCCGTCGCATTGGTGATGCTTACGTAGGTTCCAAACGTTATTCCACTTTATCTGGAAACCAGCGTTATAATGAAGGACGCTATGTATTGTTAGGCGAACCGGTCATTGGTCTGCCGATTTCTGAATATAAAGTGAAACTAGATAAACCTCTGGAACAGATTAAGGCGCTTGACAAATTGACTTTGTCTGGAACTGTAGATGGTCTTGATGATGGATATATCGTGTTGAACTTGAAAGAAGGCCGTTCGTACAAAACGGTTGATTTGCAAAATTCGATGAACGAAGAATTGGAAGTGTTCTTGAATGGTCCTCTGATTTATTCTGAAGAAGTGGCTGTGAAGAATGGACGGTTCTCTACAGAATTTGTCACCCCGCGTAAAATGTCCTTTGGTGATTCCCTGGCGGAATTTACAACGTGGGCGTATTCAAAGAAATCCGCTGCTGTTGGCCGCTCCCTAATTGGACATTTGAGAATCGCAGGAATATCCAACTATGCAGATTCCTTGAAGGATACTGTTCCCCCCACAATCAAGATTCAGTCTTGTATATCGGGGGCAATGGCAACCTACTTTGTTGACGGACAAAACATAAAGCTTCAGGCTCCTGCATGCTTGCAAGTTGAAGTGGAAGATTCTACGGCCCTCGATTTTAGGGAACAGGCTGATGAGGGAATTTCCTTTGAAGTCGAAGGTGTTCAGGATCCGTTCCATCCAAGCCCTTATCTTGAACAGAATTCCAAATATGCTAAGGTCCGTATGAACTTTAGTACGGAACAATATCCTGCGGGATCCTACTTGTTTAAAGTGAGGGCCCTGGATGTTGTTGGAAATGCTGCTACGAAAACGTTGGTGGTCGAAATTACTGACGAGATGGAGACGGGCCTGGCCGATGTTTTCAATGCTCCGAACCCCATGGGTAAAAAGGGAACGACTTTCTACTTTAAGAATTTCGCTGATTCCAGAGTAAACATTTTCATCTACAATCAGAATGGCCGTCTGGTGAAGGTCTTGAAGGATGCCGTATCGGGTGTGACCCGCTGGGATGGCCGCGATGATCGTAACCGCCTTCTTGCTAATGGGCTGTATCACTATGTGGTACGTTGCGAAGTTCCTGCGTCGGAAGGTGTGAAAAAGAAAACTTGGACTAAAAAACAGAAACTATTGATTTCGAGGTAATTATGGATTTGAGAGAAAAACCGGGTAAGATTCAGTCTTTTTTGGAGATCATGCTGCGTATACGCCTGATTTCCATTGTGGCTATCGTCGTTGCTTCCATCAGCTTTATGGCCTCCAGCTGGCAGGGCATTGCCTCCTTGCCCTTGGGAGCGTCTGAAGCGCTGGGAATGTGGATGGCCGAGGTGGAAGGTGTTGCAGGGGTCTGGGCTAATGCTCAGTATCTGAGCGTGGCTGCCATTGCCGCCGTTGTACTGTTCGCTATTTTTGGAAGCGTTCGCGGTGCGGTTGCGTCTGCCGTTTCTTTTGGCTTGGCATTTGGCGCTCTCTACATCTTGGGCGGTAACGAAAACATGCCTGTCATGATGTTTGGCGCTTTGGCGATTGTTTCGCTGGTGGCTCTTGTTGTGGTGAAGGTCCCCTTCGCCTGTGGACTTTTCCCCTTTGTCTTGGCCTGGATTTTCTGGAGCGGACTTTGTGCCGTTCTGCCTGCTAGCCTGGAACCCACCTGGCTTGTGTGGGCTGTGCTTTCTGCTCTTGGATTTGCCAGTGCGATGTCCTTGTCTGCTGTGGCGGGCAAGCATCTGTCTGCCGGTGTGCCTGCTGCGGGTGCTTTGGTAAAGGCTGCGAAGCAGATGTTTGTCCCGGTGCTTGCGGCTTCCTTGCTAGCTGTGTGCGCCGTGGCTTTTGACATGCCTGCCGCTAACGCTGTGGATGCCGCCCAGGCGTCCGATGCTGCTGCAAATGCCGCCGATGCCGCCAAGACTTCTAATTTGAATTACTGGGGCGCAGCCCTTTACTTCTTCGT
Organism: Fibrobacter sp. UWH1; assembly: GCF_002210365.1. Taxonomy (NCBI): domain Bacteria; kingdom Pseudomonadati; phylum Fibrobacterota; class Fibrobacteria; order Fibrobacterales; family Fibrobacteraceae; genus Fibrobacter; species Fibrobacter sp. UWH1. The sequence continues at coordinate 4,794 of NZ_MWQG01000047.1, read as the reverse complement.
TTTCAATTTGTGGTTCTTCGTTCTGCAGTTCCCCATTATGTCCTTTGCCCCTTGGGAACGCCTCCGCTCCGGAAGCCGCCGCGTAGAAATGAAGGACAAGAAGAAGGCTGCCGGCAAGAAAAACTCGAAGAAGAAATAGTCGATTCGAACATCTTTGTTTTGCGAAACTCCTCCGCATGGGGGAGTTTTTTATTTGCGGTGGTTGTCTCTGCTGGTTTACAGAAAATGAAAATTACAAAAATATGATAAATAGGATTGAGGGGGTTGAAGGTTGCCTTAGGAGGCTCTTTAATAGGAAATTTTTGTTTGAATTACAAATTGTGTAAATAATTTTATTTGGGTAATTCATAAAGTGTAAGCCTTTTTGGGGGAACGTCGGGGCGGTAAAATCTAACAGATAAAAAAAGGAAGATGCGTTCAAACCCTTATAGAATAAGGGATTGAGACGGTTTCGTCTATTTTTTTTGCCAACTGAAAATCTGAGTTGGCATGGTCTTTGCGTATGGGTGGCGGAAACAAAAATAAACTCAACACAAGGATGAAATCATGAAGCTCGTTACAGCTTACATTCAACCCGAAAGGCTAAATAGCGTAAAGCAGTCTCTATACGAGGCTGAAATTTTCAAGATGTCAGTCACCAACGTTCTGGGCTGCGGTCAGCAGAAGGGACACACTCAGGTGTATCGTGGCGTTGAAACCGAAGTGAACCTGCTTAAGAAGATTTGTATTCGTATCGCCGTAAACGATGAATTCGTTCAGCCCTGCATCGATGCAATCATTGCTGGCGCCCGTTCTGGTAACATCGGCGATGGCAAAATTTTTGTGACGAACCTTGAACAATGTATCCGTATCCGTACCGGTGAAACTGGCCCGGAAGCTATTGGCTAATAAGGAGGTATAAAAATGGCTGATACACTTTCTACTATCGTCGATACCGCCGCTGCTGTAGCTGATACCGTTTCTAGCGCCGCCGCTGCTGTTGTTGAATCTGTTGCCGAAGCTGCTGCTCCTGTGGCTGCCGCCGTGGAAGCCGCTGCCGCTCCCGCTGCAGAAGCTGCTCCCACTGTGGGCGAAGCAATCTTCATGACCGAAAATATCTGGATCATGATTTCCGCAATGCTGGTGTTCATCATGGGCCTTGGCTTTGCTTGCGTTGAATCCGGTCTTTGCCGTGCAAAGAGCGCTTCCAACATCTGCTTTAAGAACGTGGCTGTTCCCGCTATCGGTGTTTCCGTGTACGCATTGCTGGGCTTTGGCTTGATGTATCCGGGTGAATTTAACGGTTGGCTTGGCTTTGCAGGCTTCGGCATTGGCGACTGGATGAATCCCGCCAACTTCACTGCCGCTTATAACGGTCACTTCTCCCTGTTCACTGACTGGCTGTTCCAGGCTATGTTTGCCGCTACCGCCGCAACCATCGTTTCCGGTGCCGTTGCTGAACGTATCAAGCTTTCCTCCTTCCTGGTGTTCACCTTCTTCTACGTAGCATTCGTCTACCCGGTAGTTGGTTCCTGGGTTTGGGGTGGTGGCTGGCTCTCCAACTTCGCTGCATTCGGTGCAGAAGGCTTCCACGACCTGGCTGGTTCTGAACTGGTTCACTCCGTGGGTGGCTGGGGCGCTCTCGCTGGCGTAATCATTCTCGGACCCCGTATCGGCAAGTATGTGAACGGCAAGGCTCATGCAATTCCCGCTCACAACGTTCCGCTGGCAACTATCGGTGTGTTTATCCTGTGGTTCGGCTGGTGGGGATTCAACGGCGGTTCCGCTCTCTCCGGCAACCCCTTCGATACCTCTCTGATTCTTGTGACTACTAACTTGGCTGCTGTGGCTGGCATCATTACCGCAACTGCAACTTCCTGGATTATCGCAAAGAAGCCCGATGCCACCATGGCTCTCAACGGATGCTTGGCTGGTCTGGTTGCAATCACCGCTCCTGCTGATACCGTTTCCCCGCTCAGTGCCTGGATCATTGGTGCAATCGGTGGTGTAATCGTAGTCCTGGCTGTGTACTTCTTCGAAAAGCTCCGCTTGGACGACCCGGTTGGTGCTCTCTCCGTTCACCTGGTCAACGGTATCTGGGGTACCCTCGCTGTTGGTATCTTCGATTACACCGGCCGCTTCAACTTCTCCACCCAGCTTCTCGGTGTCGTTGCCTACGCAATCCCCTGCTTCCTCTCTGCTTGCCTGATCTTCATCGTGATCAAGAAGACTATGGGCCTGCGTGTTAGCGAAAAGGAAGAACTCCGCGGTCTCGATCTTGCAGAACACGGACAGGAATCTTATGGTGGCTTCCAGATCTTCAGCAACATGTAAGATCAGGAAAACCGCCTGGACTTTCGCGGCAAACGTCGCAATAAGTTAAAGCCATAATAAAAACAAGGACCTCGTACCGAATGGTACGGGGTTTCTTTTTCTTCTGTATCATATAAGGTAAGGTTTGTTTCATATATGGAATAAAATTTTTAAATGATTGATGAAATTAGGCGAAATTAAAGAAAAACTAATATTTTGTATCATTTTCTGTTGACTTTTTGAAAAAACCTAGTTATATTGAACATGCAAGAGAGGAAATATGAAACCGATTACTGAGTATCAAGATTATCGCTGCTACATGCAGGATTTTTACGAGGAACGGAAGCGAAAGTCCGCTTTTACCTGGCGCGAGTTTTCCAGGATGGCTGATTTTTCGTCACCTTCTTATTTGAAGTTGGTGTGTGATGGTAAAACTTCTCTGAGTCGGGTGGGTGTGCCCAAGGTGGCTGCCGCTATGGGACTGGCTGGTTTTGAGTTGACCTACTTTGAAAAGATGGTTGAGTTTGGAAATGCAAAAATAGACGCCAAGAAAAAGGCTTGTTTCGAAGAGATGACTAAGATTGCCAAGGAACAGAATGCGCGTGTCATAGACTCTGACACCTTTGCCTATTATGAATCTGCGGTCAACACCATCGTTCGCGAATTGGCTCCTCTGATGCCCGGTGCCTTGCCTCTGGAAATGGCGCGAAAGATAAAGCACACTTTTACGGCTCAGCAGGTCAGGGATTCGCTCGGTCTGTTGACGAAGGCGAATTTACTTCAGGAAACGGGTGTCAATGAATACCGTCAGACGGATCGTGTCATTTCGGGTTCTACGGAAGCGATTCCCTTGGCGTTACGTTCCCTGAATCGCGAGATGATTGATTTTGCGAGGGAAGCTATTGAAAATGTGGATCCTCGAGAAAGGAATATTTCTGGTATAACTATGGGGGTAGATGCCAAAACATTCGAACGCATCAATAAGGAGGTTGATGAATTTCGCAGACGGATTATGGCGATCGCCAGTGAATGCGAGAATATCGATCAGGTCTATCGTTTGAATTTGCAATTTTTCCCGTTGACGGAAAAAATTTAGGGAGAACAATATGAAAAAGAGAAATGGCCTTTTCGCAATTTTTTTGACGGCGATGCTATGCGCCTGCGGATCCGAAGGCGTGGCTGGTGTTGACGAACAGGGTAATTCTATTGCCGATGACCCGACTGGAGGAAATCAAAATTCCAGTTCCAGCGAAGTTATCGAAAGTTCTGGCTCCGGTATGGGTTATTCTAGCAACGATAACGGATCTTCGGATCCGGGTTTTGATCCGGGTTTTGATCCGGGCTTTGATCCCAACATCCCACAGGGGAACATTCATATAATTGAGTTCTCTGGAGCATCTTTAGATAGCGTGTACAACTACATTCTCTTGCCCCGCGAACTTTATGATATGGCTCCTGATAATTGCGGCTTGCCGGAATGTGATTTCCGTACGGTTAAGGGAGGTACCCAATCTGGTTACTTGTCTCTTGAGGAACATGATTTTTCTTCCGAAGTTATGTGTGAAGCTGGTTTTACCTACTCCTACAGGGTGGTCAGGGAAGCCGGTGTTGTTCAAAAGATCTTGAGGACAGATGATCAGAATGTTCGGGATGTTTTTGAAAATGCCTGTGCTGCCGAAGACGGAATTCTGGCAGAAGATGTATGTAAGGTTGTGCTTACTGAAGGGGCTGCAAATAAAACACCTTATGTAGATCCTTATTGGGCGTCCTTTGCCACAGAAGTTATAAACAAATGTCACGATTAAAGTAAGGAGGAAACTATGAATTACAAAATGCTAACATGCGGCATTGCCGCCCTGGGCTTACTAGCCTGTTCCGATAACAGCTCAAGTCCCGAGGAAGTCTCTCCTCAATATACGCCGGCAGCGGGATTGAATGAGGTCGAGTTCTCTGGAGCATCTTTAGATAGCGTGTACAACTACATTCTCTTGCCCCGCGAACTTTATGATATGGCTCCTGATAATTGCGGCTTGCCGGAATGTGATTTCCGTACGGTTAAGGGAGGTACCCAATCTGGTTACTTGTCTCTTGAGGAACATGATTTTTCTTCCGAAGTTATGTGTGAAGCTGGTTTTACCTACTCCTACAGGGTGGTCAGGGAAGCCGGTGTTGTTCAAAAGATCTTGAGGACAGATGATCAGAATGTTCGGGATGTTTTTGAAAATGCCTGTGCTGCCGAAGACGGAATTCTGGCAGAAGATGTATGTAAGGTTGTGCTTACTGAAGGGGCTGCAAATAAAACACCTTATGTAGATCCTTATTGGGCGTCCTTTGCCACAGAAGTTATAAACAAATGTCACGATTAAAGTAAGGAGGAAACTATGAATTACAAAATGCTAACATGCGGCATTGCCGCCCTGGGCTTACTAGCCTGTTCCGATAACAGCTCAAGTCCCGAGGAAGTCTCTCCTCAATATACGCCGGCAGCGGGATTGAATGAGG
>NZ_MWQG01000046.1:0-22368 GCF_002210365.1 Fibrobacter sp. UWH1 | reverse complement strand
GAGAATCATCTAGCAAGGCTGCCTAAATGCTTCCACACATGTTGATGATGCCTCATTGTTTTGCTTGGTGAAAACAACCTTCTTGTGCTTGACAAGGGCATTATCAAAGTTCCCGTAGAGGATGTGTAGAGGTTGAGTGATCCAGGATCGTCAGCGAAAAATCTTCCATGAGTCGTGGTATCGCCTGGCCGGGAGCAGGATCGCTCTGCGGTCCAGCGTTCGTGTACATCGACAAATGTACCGAGGCATTCTCTGGTATGTGCTTTACGAGCCGTTTACGAACCAGTATTTCCGCTTGCCGCAGGGGGCTTACTCCTTTGTTTCACGCCTTTCTTCAAAAAGGACTGTCGGCGAAATTTGGAACTCCATGCTTGAAAGTGGTGAAGGGGATATTCCCGGACAGGGTGAAGTCATTGAAATGCTTGCCCAACTTTACCAGGCGAACATGCTGCTCTATGACGGTGTTGAAGATGGAACGAAACTTTTTGAGCGAGACAAGAAACGAAGTCGCAAAAAAGTCAAGTCCACCCTGCTAAACATCTTTTTCCTTCGCATACCCGTTTTTGATCCTGACCCGCTTCTGAATCGGCTTCGTTGGCTTATACGCATCTTAATCAGCAAGCCCATGTTTCTTGTTTGGCTCGCGACAGTCTTTGTTGCCGTTAAGTATGGGATTGAAAACTTCGATGCGCTCAAGGATCAAAGTGCAGGCTTCCTGTCTCCATCCAATATCGGCTGGGTGTATGTCTGCACCGTTTTTGTAAAGTTGTTTCATGAGTTTGGCCATGCAAGCATTGTCAAGCGGTATGGAGGCGAAGTTCATACGCTTGGGGTAATGTTCATGCTGCTTGCCCCCTTGCCCTATGTGGATGCCACGGCAAGCTGGTCTTTTCGCAAAAAGAGGCATAGAGCCTTTGTTGGTGCCGCAGGAATGCTCTTTGAATTCTTTATAGCTTCGGTGGCGCTGATTCTTTGGGCAAACCTTGGCGGAGGTACGGCAAGGGCTCTGTGCTACAATGTCTTTATCATCTGCTCGGTTTCTACAGTCCTGTTCAACGTAAACCCGCTCATGCGCTTTGATGGCTACTACATTCTGACAGACTTGCTGGATATGCCGAATCTGCAACAGCATTCCGCAAGGCATTTGCAGTATCTTCTGGAGCGTTATGTCTTTAGAAAGCGTGATGCGGAGCCAGTTGCCTTTACCGTAAGCGAAAAGCTGATTTATACATTCTATGGAATTGCAAGCGCAATTTACAGGTTCTTCCTGTTTGCAGGTTTTATCGTCGCCATTTCTGCCCATTACTTGATTCTTTCCTTTATCATGGGAATTCTTCTGTGTCTGACCATGGTGGTCATTCCTGTGGGCAAGTTTATCAGGTATGTTTTTTGGGGGCCAGCCCTTTCAAGAGTCCGAAACAGGGCTGTCTTTGTAACAATCTTATTCTTCTCGGTGTTGCTAGGAATTCTGTTTGGCCTGCCTGTTCCCGACACGTTTACCGCCCCTGGAGTATTGGAGGCCCGTCGCTATGAAAATACAATTGCCACCGAGGGCGGCTTTGTCAGCAGGGTTTACAAGAACAGCAACAGTTCTGTTAAAAAGGGTGATACCCTACTGTTGCTTCGCAATAGTGAATTGCAATATGCCATTGATGGAAAACGAGCCGAAATTCAAGAAGCAAAACAAATGTACAATCGGGCGCTAAGTGAAGCCCCGGAGAATATGTCACCGTTGAAAAAGAGGATTGCCGTTTTAAGGCAGGAGTTGGCCGAACTTGAAAAGAGCAAGCGTGAACTTGCCTTGATTGCGGGCATAGACGGTGTGTGGAGTGCTCCCGGAATCGAAGACTATGTAGGGCGTTGGGTTGGAAAGGGTGATTCCGTTGGGATTTTACTTGATACAACTTCCTTTGACTTTTTGGCTGTGGTAAACCAGGAAGAAGGTGCTAGGTTGTTTGGACAGCGGCCCATCCGCATTTCGGTCCGTCTGCATGGCGATGTGTTCAAGGAATTGCAGGTTGTATCTGCAAAGGCAATCCCCAGCGCCCAGGATCGACTGCCTTCCAATGCCCTTGGGTGGTTCGGTGGCGGCGATGTCGAAACAAGGAGCGACGGAACGTCGGAACAGACTGCGGAGCCTGTTTATTTACTGCGGGCAGAACTGCCAGATTCCGTTGGAGTTCGTGGACTGCATGGCCGGACTGGTAAAATACACTTGTTGCTGGGCTACACACCGCTAGCCACGCAGGGCATTCGCAAGATTCGCCAGGCTTTGCAAAAATACTATAGAATGTAATGGATTTGACGCACGATTACAGGCTCACTTCGTTAAAGCACGTGGAAAAAATCCCCGTGGGTATTGACGCCTTCGTGTTTAGGCTTAAAGGTCGTTTTAAAAGCCGTTCTTCTATCATTCGGAAAATGCTGAAAACAGCGCGCAAGATCGATGGTCAAAGCAAAAACTTTTCGACAAAAAATGATGCTGAACTGAAAGAACGGATTGTCCATCTATCGGATCTCTTCAAGCGTCCTGTCACTGATTCCGTGTTACGAGAAGCCTTCGCCTTGATGCAAGAAGCAGTTGTTCGCACCATGGGCTACAGGCCTTATGTTGAACAGATTGCGGGAGCCTTGTGCCTTTACCATGGCTATATAGCGGAAATGTCCACCGGCGAAGGCAAGACAATCACTGCAGCCATGTGTGCCGCAATCCGTGGGCTTTCTGGGCAACCTTGCCATGTGATTACCGCCAATGACTATTTGGCTGGTCGTGACGCCCAAATCATGAAACCGCTGTACGATTTTTGCGGAATTACCGTGGGTGCTGTCACCTCGGCAATGAAGCCAGACGAAAGAAAGAACGGATATTCTGCTTCGGTTACCTATTCCACGGCGAAGGAAGTTCTTGCCGATTTTCTACGGGATCGTATAGCCATGGGCAAGATGCAAAACTTTTCGAAGCGTCTTCTTGATAGATTCAGCTTGCAAGGCGGTCAGTTTGGAAAGGGCGTCGTACAACGTGGGCTTTGTACAGCCATTGTAGATGAAGCGGACAATGTGCTGATTGACGAGGCCGTGACCCCACTCATCATATCCCGTGAAAACAAGAACGAAGGCTTTAACGAAAGTTGCAAAATCGCTTTCGAACTTTCAAAGAAAATGAGGGAAGGTGAAGATTTCCTTGTGGATGGAAAACTTCGTGCAATCCATTTTTTAAGGGACTTTGAAGACATGCAGGAAGACTCCTCGATGCAGGGTTTTTCAAAGGCCGCTTTCTTGAAAGACCTTGTTCGGCAGGCTCTTACAGCCCGGTATCTTTTCTTTGCAGGGCGACAGTATGTTGTAGAAAACGGCAAGATTGTGATTGTCGATGAATCTACTGGGAGAAAAATGCCAATGCGTTCCTGGAACGGGGGCCTTCACCAAATGATAGAACTCAAGGAAGGTCTGGAACTTTCAGGTCTTAAGGAAACGGAGGCTCGAATGAGCTTTCAGAGATTCTTCAGGTTGTACAGGAATTTTTCCGGCATGACCGGTACTGGCAAGGAGGCTCTTGGTGAATTCTGGACGATTTACGGAGCGCCTGTGTTGTGCGTTCCAAACCATCGCCCCTGCAAACGTAAAATTTCCCGCATCCGCACATATTCAAAGAAAAGTGCCAAACGAGCAGCCATTGTTTCGGAAGTCTTAAAAATCCATAAGTGTGGGCGGCCGATTCTGATTGGAACCAAGGACATTGACGAAAGTGAAATCCTTGCAGAAATGATTGCTGCAAAGGGTCTCAAATGCTGCATTATCAATGCGGTTCGTAGCGATGATGAAGCTGCAATTATTGCCGATGCCGGTCAAATGGGTGCGATAACGGTGGCTACAAACATGGCTGGCCGAGGAACAGACATCAAGATTCCCGCACAGGTAAAGAAATTGGGCGGTCTCCATGTGATTGCAACCGAGTGCAATCCGTCGTCACGGATAGACCGCCAGCTTTTTGGCCGCGCAGCAAGACAAGGGGACCCGGGAAGCGCGAGTCACTACGCAAGTTTTGAAGATGACGTGCTACGCAGAAATTTGCCGGGAACCATATCCGCAATCTTTAGCCGCCTGGGGTTGTTTTCTGCCTTGGCTGTTCGTTGGGCTCAGTACCGTGCAGGACACAAGGATTACCAGAACAGATTGGCGGTGCAACGAACGGACTCCTGGCTGGAAGATTCCCTGGGATTCAGCGGAAACGACGTTGGTTAATGTAAGTTTTTACCACCAGAGCTTTAGACGCAGGTAGTCGATTGCCTGATGCGAAAGAATCCACCAGAGAGTTCGCTTTCCGGCGAAAATCTTCGCGATGCCAGTCATGCCGGGACGAAACCACTCCGGTGTATATCGAACAAACTCGCCACGTACGGCAAAGGTATTTTCCTGATCCTTTACTGTTGCTGTCGGACTCATGAGGGTTGTCCTAAATCTATACACGTAATCCGGGTGGCTCTTGATTCCCATCAGGCCTTCTCCGCCAATTTGAACGTTGTTTACTTCCAGTTCGCTTACATCGGCTTCCATGTATATATCCTTAATTGAAGCCATCTGGAAAAGTTCACTGCCTTGATTTACGTGGGCACCAATCCTTTTTTGCAGGTCGCCTTCTATGATAACGGCGCTGTCCGATTCGCAACGGATTACAGAACGGTTTAACTTGTAGCGTACTGTCTTGAGCCTGGCTTGAGTCTGGGCGAGCTTAGCCTGTTGAATGCGCAAATCAGCAAGTTGCTTGTTCGCCTGGGCTTTCTGGATTTCCCTTTTGTTATCCTGCTCCTGTGCAAGCAGGTCAGCCTCTTCCAATTTTAAATCCTTCTGATCGAGCCTCAGTAGTTCGTCGCCCTTATAGACGATGTCGCCTGGCTTTACGTTTACGCTCTTTATGAATCCTTCAAACGGAGCGCTTATGTAGGTGACGTGGTCCGTCTTTAGCATCGCCGGAGAACTGACCCTGTATTCTATCGGGACGAGCGTAGCGAACAAAATGAATCCTAATAGAAGAATGCCGATAAGTTTTGCCCACGTATGTTCGTGTCCAAGCAATTTTGCAAACGCATTCCTTATTGCATGAACGAGCCTTTTGCCAAACCATCCGCTTTTCTTGTGAAGCTCTTCTAGCCTTGCACTTACAAGCGAGGCTGTAAGATATATTTGCGTTGATTCGTCATTTCCGAAAGGTTTGGACGTTCTTTCACATGTAAGAATCGCAATGGTATCGTCACCCCGACGCACAGGCACAGAAAGCAAATTACCCGCACCATGGGTCTTGCTGTAATATTCGTGAACATGGGTTACTATGGAAGAATCTTCAGCCTGCGCTGGATAGGCGATGTTTGCATCCTGTTCGTATGCCTCTTCCATGGCATTTTCAAGGTCTCGGACCACCTGCATCTTTTTTTCAAAATGATCCGTATGGCTTATTGCGGCAAGTACAACGTAGTCGTGCTTGACCATGCCAAGGCTCACTCGTTCTGCATGGTGCCGATCCGCAATTTCGCCAGTAAGCGCGAGACTAGCCGTCTTGAAAGTTTTTGCGTCTCCCACAATCCTCACGACATCCAGCATCTCGCTCATCTGCCCAATCTTGGAACTCGTTGTTTGCAACGCGTTCTGCAATGCCTTGATAACAGCGTTTTGGTCAAATTGAGGTTTTTCTGGATTTTCTTTAGTCATGGGCATACGAGTAATATTTGGAAAAAATAAAAAAAATAAGGGAAACACAGGGATAGAATTTTTACATAAAACCCAGTTTCAAAGAGTTATCAAAGATTGTCTCACCTAAACATTGATAGCTAATGAGCTAAATTTCAAAGAAATCTTTTTTGCGATTTGCAAATTTTCGCACATCGTCCCAAAGTTTTGCAGAATTAAGCAAGCACCACTACAGGACGTGTACAGCGTTTTTTTAGTTCATCCAGCTAAATTACTTGTTTATTCCCAAAACGCCTGTACAACGCTTTGCAAGCAGCTGTTTGCTTGTTCTACGTAATTACCCTTAATTTTTTTCTGCAGGGCACTATGAGTTGAGTATGAGGTTTTTTTATATAAAAGTTTTCTATTCAATATCTGAGAATAGTTATTACTCATACTTCTACTAACTAATCATTCTCCTACTACTTCTACTACTATATAAGGCTTGCAAATTTTTGTTGCGACCCGTTGCCAACTTTTGCCAGTTGCAAAGGGCGTTTGCATTTTGTTGCTAATCGCTGCGAATTGCAAAACAATCAACAAAAAAATTGGGTTCCCTAAGGAACCCAAAGGATTATTATGCCAAAACTCAAAGACTGTCTCAAAGTCACTTTGACTGGACTTGAACATCTGTATCTTTTCCCTGCAGAGCAAGCAGGCCATTCCGTACGATTGCAGCGCATTCCTCCGGAGAAAGAACAACCTCCCCGCGAATCTCCTGTGCGTGACGTTCCTTTATCGCCTGCCAAAGCTCCGGAGTAAATAACTCGTCAATATCCATGCCAGTTTCCAGGAGGCGCTGGCATACTTCATAGCTGGGCGTGGACTTGCCTTTCTTCCAGGCAGTGATGCTTGAGGCGTTCAAGCCCAGCTCTGCAGCCAGGCTGTTGGCGTTACGATTTGTACGGGAGAGAAATTTTTCGATGTTCATGCAACAAATTTAAACAAAATTTGCATAATAGTCAAATAATTTTTGATAAAATTTAATTTCTCTCTTGAATTTTTGCATAGAAGTGAATAAATTTTGTAAAGAAAACAAATAAGTTTGAATAATATGCAAGACAATTTGAATACAAGGCAACAGAAAGTTTGGCAGGTCGGCATTACCGAACAGGCCAAGCAGGCGCTGATGGAACTTTCCAAGCGAAACAGGGACAAGGGAGTGCCAACCACTCAAGGTATGATCGCTTCCGCTTTGATTTTAAGGGCCTATGAAAATGGCGAATCCGTTCTGGGCTAAGGTTTCATTCAGTGACTTCATAAAGCATTTCCGTAAAATGACGGACGATCAAATCGTCGCCGATATCAAGGAGTCCATGGACGTTCTTGAGGACGCTATTTCCGATGGGACCAGCTTTGGCGCGTTCCTTGTTCGCATTTCCCAGGAAAGGATAAAGCTACGTGGCGAAGTGAACAGGGCAAACGCACTTGCAGGCCATGAAAAAGCAGGTCATGAAATCAGGAATCCAAGGCCACCAAAACCACAGCCCAAGTTTCCATCAAAGGAAGATCTTTACGATTTCTGCGCAGAGAGTTCACTTGATGAATCGCTTGCGCGTGAATGGTTCGAAATAACACTCAGTAGAGGAGGTAAGACGCGAGAAGGAACGATAATTGAAAACTGGAAGGGTGCAGTCACGAGATATGTGGAAGCGCGACTGAAAAATATCGAGAAGGCTACCAAATGAAAAAATTGAATCCAAAATATCAACAAATCAAAACAAAAAGGTAAAAAATGTCGAACGAAATGATTTCTCAAAGTCAGGGCACCAGCGGAATGCTGGTAGATACAGGTTTCATGATGAGCTTGAGCGAACTCAAGCTGCGCGCAAATATGGTCGGACAGCTCAAGCGCGAACTGATGGTGGATAAGGTCCACTTCGGTACTATTCCGGGCTGTGGCGATAAACCTACGCTCTTGAAAAACGGTGCGGAACTCCTGTGCATGGCGTTCCGTCTTGCAAGCGGAACCCACGCGGACATTAACGATCTGGGCAACGGTCACCGCGAATACACCGTCACGACCACGCTCACCAGCGGTGGCGAACTTGTGGCGACCGGAATCGGAAGCTGCAGCACGATGGAAAGCAAGTACCGTTATCGCGGAAGCGAGCTTGAAAATACTGGAAAGCCTGTTCCGAAGGAATACTGGAACAAAAAAGACCCCGCAACCCTCGGTGGCAAGGGCTTTACCGCGAAGAAGGATGACAATGGTCGCTGGATGATTTTCAAGAAGGGCGACAAGAAACTGGAAAATCCGGATATCGCTGACGTCTATAATACTGTCTTGAAGATGGCCTCGAAGCGTTCGCTCATTGACGCAGTTCTCAAGGCAACTGGTGGAAGCTGTGAGTTTACCCAGGACCTTGAAGATACTGTCGAGAATGTCCCGATGGATCAGCCGCCGGAGTACTATGGCGAAGAACCGTTCCAGAACGCAGCTACCCAGGCGCCACCGCAGGAACAGGCTGGCGACCGCAAGACAAAGTTCATTGGCGTGTGCAACAAGATGAACCCGCCTGCAATCAAGGAGGCTCTGCGCAGATTCAACTGCGAGAAGCTGGAGGACCTTAACGAAGGTCAGCTGGACGATTTCTATCGCGAGGCGAAGAAGATTGAAAACGATATGATGCAGGAGGTGGATTTCTAATGGAAGCGACAATCAAGAATGCAGAGGCCAAGATGATTACTGAAAACGTTGAAGAATCCGTTGAAATCCAGGTGATTGAAATTGAAAATCCCAATGCCGTTATGCTTGTGGACGAAGGAAAGCAGTTCGTAATCAAGACGGACTGCAAGGACCCGGAAACCCTGTTCATGGATAAGGACAATTTCCTTCCCATGATTAAGCAGGTCAAGAAGATCGCGCGTGGACTTGTTGCAGACGTGCATACCGAAAATGGCTACAAGGCTCGCAAGGCTTTGAACGCAAAGCTCGCGAAGCTCAAGAACGCCATTGAGGACGAAGGCAAGAAGGTCGCTGCAGCGCTCAAGGCGAAACCCAAGAAGGTTGACGAAACCCGTCGAACCATCAAGGAAACGCTGGAAATGCTGCAAGAGGAAACCATGGCTCCTATCCGCGCGATTGAGGCGCGCCAGGCGGAAATCGTGGATATTACCAACCTTCCTGCAACAGCCATCGGCTGTGACAGCGCAGGCTGTCAGCAGGTACTCGAAGCCATCATCAGCCATGAGCATGATGCAGACTATTGGGATGAAAGCTATGCCGAAGCGATGGACGCCATCAAGGACGCGAAGCGCCAGGTTGAAGGCATCAAGGCAAGCGCTGAAAAGCAGGAAGCCGAACGTGCCGAGCTTGAAAAGCTGCGCGCCCAGCAGGCGGAATTTGAAAAGGCGGCTAGGGAAAAGGCGGAAGCCGAAAAGCGTGAAGCCGAGGAACAGCTTCGCAAGGCTCAGATGGAGGCGCAAGCCGCCAAGCTGGATGCAGAACGCGCAAAGCAGGCTGCAGCCGAAGCGGAGAAGCTGACCCACGTTGACTGTGGCGAGGCGGATGCCAGGGCTACGCGTGAGTCCATGCTTTTCCCCAGCGATGAACAGGAATATAAGCGTCTCGTAAATCGCGAGGTGCTTGAGGACTTGCAACGTTATGGCATTGGCGAAGAACTTGCCAAGCAGCTCATAACGGATATCGTTCATGGCAAGGTGCGTCACCTCCGCGTGATGTACTAGACTCTGGACGACACCTATAGCAGGCGCGTTTCCGGTGCGCGATATCACCGGATTTTTTTTCTGACTAAAAAATCAAAACCATAAAAAAAGAGGTATGACCATGCACTATGAATCCCGTGCAAAATTTGATGAAACTTTCGCCAACGTCGCTGGCGTAACAGCAAGCGAGATGAAGGCCAGCTTTGACGAAGTACAGCAGGCTTACAGATGGATCGAGGCTGTTGCCGCCGAATGTACGAACGTCGCGCTTGAGGGTAGGATTCGCTTTACCATTTTCCATCTGGACGGGGAGAGGCTTGTCGAGAGGGAGTATTTCACTTACGAACATAAGGAAAAGGTTTCGTGGAACAAGATAAAAAGCATAACATAGACGAACGTTATGTGTGGGAACTGGAGCGGACTGTGGCCCGGCTCAAGGAAGAACTGCGCATTGCGAACGCCAACTGTTCCGTCAATGTTCAGGAGAGGAACTGTGCCCTTTCCAGTCTCGCAGAATCCAAGGATGTGAACAGCATCCTTGACTTTAGGAATTGTCAGCTTCACAAACTGGCTCTCCATGCGTTGCACGCTTGCTTTCTCTGGAGAGCAAGATTTCTTCAAGTTACGCTGGAACAGTTTGAGAAGCCCGACACTAAAATGTTACGCCATCGAAATGAACTCCTGGTTTGGAGTGCCATTTTCGAGGATGCATGGAAAAGGGACGTGAAGAAATTCCGTTCCTTTTTTCCACAGGACTTTATGAGACGCATGAGAGTGCGTCACAATCTTGAGGGCGTGAATCATGGATGATTTTGAAAAGGAAATCTGTTCAATCATTGCCATGGTTGACGCAAATAACAGGCTGGAGTGCCTGCGCAAGGTCTATCGAGAGACCGTACTTGATGATGGGGAAGGGAAGAGTATCCCGCTGGAGCGAAAACAGTTCGCTGTGGCGGAAAGTCTCACGAAAGGCTACCTGGAAGCCGCCTTTCGTCTAGGCGTTCCTGTGGAACGTCTTTTGAACGGGCTTATGATCAATTTCACGCTGCCTTTCGTGGCAGCGATCCATAAACTTGAAACGAAGGAAGGCGAAGAATGACTGCGGATGAACTTCTTACAAAGACCGACCTGGAGAAGGCTGTTTCCACCTTGAAAAATGAGCTTCTTGACTCCATCAGTGCTATGATTGGAGGTGGAACTGCAACCGGAAGCCGCGTTCTTAATGTCAAGCAGGCAGCAGAATATCTCAAGTGTGCCGAGGACACCGTCAGAAAGCGTGCTCAACGTGGAGAAATCGCCTATTCAAAAGACGGTCGCGACTTAAAATTCTACATTAGCGACCTAGATGAATACTTGCGTTCTAAAAGGATTATGTCGGTTGATGAGGCTTCACAAAAAGCGTCACTTCTGCGTCACTTTAGATAGGTGCAAACGCTCTGAAACCCTTATAAATAAAGGAATCTAGCAAAATTGGCGTTTTAATGAACAATTATAACCCTAAAAGATGAAAGGTTATAGGAGAAAGGATAAAGGCGAGGTTAGGCGCTTCGCGCATAATTAAGAACGGCGAAGCCGTGTAGCTATAATCTTTAAACTATAATCTTTAACCTATAACCTTATTTGAGGTACAATATGTCTTATACAGATGAAGCAAAAGAAAACTTCAAGGCTCTCACCAAGAATCCGTATCCCGGTCGTGGTATCGTTCTCGGCACCAGCCCCGATGGCAAGTCCTTCGTTCAGGTTTACTGGATCATGGGCCGCAGCGTCAACAGCCGTAACCGCGTTTTCGAAATGGAAGCTAAGACCGGCTTCATGAAGACCAAGGCTTTCGATGAATCCAAGCTCACCGACCCGCACCTCATCATCTACTATCCGGCTCGCCACACTGCTGATGTTCAGATCATCACCAACGGTGACCAGACTGATACTATCTATGACGCCATCAAGCTGGGCGGCACTTTCGAAAGCGCTCTGGCTACCCGTCAGTACGAAGACGACGCTCCCAACTTCACTCCGCGTATCTCCGGTATTCATTACAAGAATGCCCAGCCGGCTCTCTACAAGCTTTCCATCCTGAAGTCTCGCAACAACTGCGAAGACGCTGGCTGCGAACGCGCTACTTTCGAATTCGAAAAGGCTCTCCCGGGTCTCGGCCACTTCATCAGCACCTACGTGACTGACGGCAAGCCCATTCCTTCCTTCGAAGGTTCCCCGAAGCTGATGCCCATCTTCGACACCGCCGAAGAAAACCTGAAGAAGTACTGGAACGCCCTGGACAAGGACAACAAGGTTTCCCTGATGGTTAAGGTCATCGACCGCAAGACCTTCAAGGCTAAGACTTTGATCGTCAACAAAAACAAGTAAACTTATTTTTGTCTAGATCAAAGTCAATTATGAATTACGATGTATGAATTATGAGACTTAGTTAGGCGGCTTCTCCGCGACTATTATTCTCGTAATTCGTACTTAATAATTCGTAATTGGAAATGTTGTTGAAAAATGAAGGCCCCTTTTGGGGGCCTTTGTTTTTGTGGAATTGTTTCGCTATTTTTCAACAACATTTCCTAAAATGTGGTGGATTTTCTTTTTGTCGTAATATTCCGACGGATTGCTGATGCTGTAGAAAATCTGCTCTACCAACGCTTCGGTATTGAAGTCATAAGAGGGGAGTCGCAATAGGTAGCTTTCGATGGAATTGTCGAACCCCACCAAAACGGGACCGTATTCCGGCTGTTCCAATTTGATGTCGCCATCGTCATTCATTTCGATAAAGATGCCGGCCACTTCGTCGTTGACGCAAACCCAGGGAATGTTCGGTTTGCCTTGGCGGTCAGCGATTGCGCGCTGGGCCATAGACTTCAGTTTATCCTTTTCCAGGTTGCGGGCGTATGTTTCGACAGAATGCTTTTCCACATTCTTTCTGGCAATTTCCTTATAGTCCCAGGGACTTGCAAATTCATCGTCTGCGTAGGGGTGTACCTGCAGGCCCGAAGTCAACAGCCCCATAAGGCGATCCTTGGACCAGGAACTATTATGGTAGGGCGAAAAGTAGTTGATTTCCTTGACGCCCTGGCTCATCAGGTAGCGGCCTGTTTCCTGACCGGGATTTTCTCCGAAGGTGGAGTTGAAGAAGGTCCAGTTCAACTTTCGCAAGAATGTTTTGGGGACTGCTTCTTCGGGATGCTCCCACCAGACGGCCACGGGATACTTGGCGTCGGCAAAAAAGTTTAACAGGGGCTGGAATCGCTGCACCAGCAGAGTGGACAGGACGGCTCCCACAGCGTTGGGATAGTCTGAAAGTCTGCGTTCCTTTCCGCTACGGTCTACGATCTTGCCTGTTTCATCATTAATGCCTAATAAAGATAGCTTGTACCGTTCTGCGCCGGCCTTTCTATATACTAGACGCAAAAAATCCAGTTCGCGTTCACTTTCTGGCGTAAAACCGCCCCAACTGTTGCATCGAGTTACAAAAATCACTTCGCTGAGGGGGGAAGTTTCGTTTACAACCCTGTTTTGGGCAAAGAAATATTGTCTGCCGGACTTGTTCAGGACTCCCTGGGAAACCTTTCCATCCAGGAATTTGCGCAAGGTGTTCTGGGCTACGTTGTAACGCAGGGCCAGTTCCTTGGACTGGGGGAGGGACTTAGACGGCTTGAGGAGTCCGCGCTCGAAATCGCGGTCAAAAGCTTTTGCCAGACGTTCGGCCACAGTTTCGTGAACCATGGGTATATTCTGGCTGATCAGTTCCTTTCCCCAGAAGCACCCCTTTCCTTGAATTTTGCAGATTTTTCCTTCTTCCGTCAGTTCTTTCAGGGCGGACTGTACCGTACCCGAAGACGTGTTATAATGCTTCATCACATCTCTGATAGAAGGGAGGCGGTCTCCATCTTTATGGGGAGTATCCAATAAAATTTGCTTAATCCGGTTCTTCACGGACTACAAAATAAAAAAAGTCTGTACAATATTGCTACTGTACAGGCTTTGTTGTTTGGGGTTGGAGTCTTTTTTAGAGCTTGAAGTCTACGCGGTAGCGGGCTGCGTTAGCCTTGTTCACCATTTCGCCCTTGGCGTTGAAGGTGCCGCGAGAATTCTGGAGCTTTGCTGCAGGAGTGAGCTTCTTGATGGAAGACGGATCTTCAGAAGCGCTAGAAGCCGGATCGGCGGAAGCGCTAGAGGAAGGATCCTGGCTTGCAGAGCTTGTAACGGGGCTGGGTTCTGTATCCTGGGGAACCACGCCGTTGAAGCTTTCCTGACCCTTCTTGGTGAGGGCGAGGATCATCATGCCGTCCTGTGCGTAAATGTTCTTGGAGCTGATGTAGACTCGGTTGCCGTCAAAGGTCCAGTTACCCTTGAGCCAGCGGGAAGAGTCGAAAGAATCGAAGTTATCAACCCAGTCCAGAGTGAAGTCGGAACCGTTTTCGCCCTGACCCGGAGTGTACTTGTAAACCTTTACCCAGTTGATGAACTGGTAAACGGGGAGGATGGAATCGTCCCACGGGCCAACCCAACCGGCATCGGTATGGGACCAGAGGTTGAAGCGGAGACCCTGGGGCTTCTTCTTCAGGTCTACGACCTGATCTGCACCCTTGCTGTTCAGTTCGCCAGCCTTGGTTCTGCGGACTTCAACACCATCAATAATCCAGGCCACGTAGTCCGGAGTCCATTCCATGACGTAGGTATGGAAGGCGGTGTTCACGGCGGGGCTCATGGGATGAAGCTTTTCGCTGTACTGCTTTCTGTCGGCGCAGCCATCGGCAGGACCGTAACCGGTAATGATGTTGGACTGGAATTCATTGGGGTTCTTGCCCAGAATTTCGATATCCACTTCGACCCAGGGTTCGTCGCAGCCAATGTAAGAATCGTTGTGGTAGAGGAACATGGAACTGACGGTGCCGGAACCGGCTGCCATCTGCATACGGGCTTCGAAACGACCGTATTCGTAGGTGTCCCTAGTGTAAAGTTCGGCGCCAGAGTAGTCCCTGTCGTTGGTTTGTGCGGAAACTGCTGCTGCAGCCATTGCCAAGAGAGAGATAGATTTTTTCAGGTTCATTTTGACTCCTTTTCTACACCGGAATCAAACATATAAACTGTCTAACTTTATAACAAGTTTAACGAGTGTTAATTTCTCAGCACTGTATCGATTGATGGGTTGTCTGGCAACAAAAAAAGGTAGCCTTCTCCCAATTGGAAGGCTACCTCTCTTTGTCCCCCAAGTGATAATGCTCTCCTATAAGAGGTGTCGGACAGAGAGCGTTTCTCCTTCTCAGGTATTCATAAAATAATAAGTTGGTATGATTAAAGCCATAGCCCATATGGGCTATATAAATGAAAAAAGGCAGGGTAAACTGCCGTTTTTTCGTGATTTTAGTCAAAAATGTTTTGGATCGCCTCTAGGAGAATCTGCTTGAGGTTGGGAGATACTCCTCCGATAAAACGCTCCAAGTCATTTCTTGTAAAGTTTGGATGGTATTCGTAGAATATCTTCACCTGTTTCTTTACTTCGTCCAAATTCCCCTTCTTGTTGTTGCAGGCAATTACAAAAAGCCTTGCAAAGGGGATTTCGGGGTGGAACATCAGTACTTGCCTAGAAACTTTTTCGCAGAAATCGTAATTCCCCTGGAGGAAATAGATCATGGCCTTGGCTACGAATTGGAATGGCTGGTCCATACCGTTGGGGACAAGGCGGGCAATTTCATCAAGCTGCTTTAAGGCGTCTTCTTCGCGGCCCATGAGCATATACAGCTGGACCAGCAGGCGGCGGCACATGACGTTCAGCGGGTTGGACAGCAGGATGCCCTCGAAGTAGACGATAGCTTCGTTCTTCTTGCCCAACAGGATATTGTAAAGGGCCATGGTGAACATGGAATAGGCCGATGAGGGGTTGTTGCGCATGGTATCGCAAGCCAGTTCCCCAATTTTCTTGACGTATTCCTCTCCGTTTACCCAGTTTTCGGAAATTCCCAGGTAGTAGATTGATGCCTGACTGCACAGGACGTAGTTTCTGATGTCTCCTTCCACCGTGAGGGACTGAAGCATCGACATGCACTTTTCGAAACAGTCCCTGCTGCGGTTTTCACTCTTTATGATGGAGTATGACGTGGCGTACCACCAGGCGGGGGAGGCATTGGAGTTTTGTTCGAGAACCTTGGCTGCAGAAATGATCATGTTGCGGAACAGCACGATTGAATACTGGTCTGCGTAAAGATCAATTGCGCTTGCGTCATCCAGTTTAAGGTTCTGTGACCAGATTATAGCCTTGTTGTTGCCCTGGAGCAGTGAAATAAATGCCTGGTTGCCGTCTTGGGAAGCCGAAATTTTAATTTGATAGGTTGAATCCTGTACAATTTCGTCTGACAATCCGGTATTGATTAGGAACAGGCGGTATTCCTGGAAGTTTTCTACGATGCCGTGGAACAGTTCATAGACAAGGGGATGGTCCTTTATGTCGCTGTCGTGGATGACGCGAATGCGGACTTCATCGGAATTAACCCAGTTTTTGGCCGTTTCTGCGACTGCGGCTACTGCTTCCGTACGGTTTGAAACTTCTAGCGTCTTGTAGATGTTGGCCAGGTGGATTTTGACGGTGTTTTCTGAAATATTCAAGGCACGACAAATCTCGGCGTTTGTCAACCCCTTGCGCAGCAGGTCGAGAACTTCGAGCTGCCGGTTAGTCAATCCCTGTACTTTACACCTCTCGGACATCGTGCCAAATTTAGTCTGTCGTTGACATAAAAATTGAATTTTTTCGGGAATGTTACAAAAAAAACATAAATATTTTGAAATTTGGGAGGGATGCTCCCTAAAAACGAAAAACGCCTGCGTTGAATATTGCGCAGGCGTTAAAATTTTTTTTGTGCGGTTAGTAGAGCAACTTGGAGGTTACGAGGATGTTGTCGAAACTTCCAGAAGTGTAGGCACTGCCTTCTCCGTCAGAAGTACAGCAGTAACTCTTATAGCCCACCAGGATTGAATTGCCATAGGCAGCATAGTATGTTCCTCTTGTAGAGGGTGTGTAGACCGTGGTGGTGGCGGTTTCGCCAATCAGTTCCCCATTGACAT
This sequence comes from Fibrobacter sp. UWH1, assembly GCF_002210365.1. Taxonomy (NCBI): domain Bacteria; kingdom Pseudomonadati; phylum Fibrobacterota; class Fibrobacteria; order Fibrobacterales; family Fibrobacteraceae; genus Fibrobacter; species Fibrobacter sp. UWH1. Next base: position 5,916 of record NZ_MWQG01000046.1, on the reverse strand, counting down.
ACAGGGAAATGGAGGTGCCGTCCCACTGGGCGGCTATCTTGTTCCAGCCTTCCTTGAAGGTGTACTTACCGCTAACCTTGATATAGCTGTCAGGCAAATTCTTGTAGAATACCAACTGATCGTTGACTTTCAGGATGGTCATTCGGCTTTCGTCGGTTCCGACCAGGGCTGCCTTGTACATGGATTCGAACTGTTCGCCGGGCTTGAATGAAAATTCAAAAGTACCCCGGGGAATTTTTTCGTCTAAGGCCGCCAATACGATTTTTTGCCCGTATTCCAGGCTTGCTGCCATACCGCTTTCGCCTTCAATGAGTGTGACTCCGTAGTTCTTTCCGCTGTCGAAGTCTTCAAAGAAGATGATGTCGTCATCGGAATTTTCGCTGCTGGAGGATTCTTCGACGATTACATCTTCGCTGCTGGAGGATTCCTCGATGATCACTTCTTCACTGCTAGAGGAATCCTCGACGATCACTTCTTCGCTGCTGGAAGATTCTTCGATGATCACTTCTTCGCTGCTGGAGGAAATTTCTTCATCCTTGTCTTCTATGGAACCTTCGTTCTTGTAGCGGGGGATGATGGAAATGCGAATCTGGTCGTATGCGCCGCTGGTTGTCAGGGGGCTATACATACCGGGTCCTTCCATGCAGCAGGAACTCTTGTAACCGGCGACTAGCAAGTTGCCGAAAGGCTTACCGCGGTTAGAGGGCTTGTAGCCTTCTGTATGGGCAATCTTTGCCACCAGCTCGTCGTTCATCCAGACGCTCAGGTAGCCGTCACCCCACTGGCCGGCGATCTTGTTCCAGCCTTTCTTGAATTTGGCGGGACCCATGACGTAATAATGCTTGTCGGCGTGATTTTTCTGGAATACGAGCAGGTTGTTCATGACGAAGAAGTGGATGCGTGCTTCGTCGTTACCCAGGAGGGTTCTGTCCAGGTTGAAGAAATCTTCTGCTGGCTTGAACCAGAATTCGATGGTGCCCTTGGACATTTCGTCGACCATGTTAATGGTGAGGGGAGCGACTTCACCGGATGCGAGGGCGACGCCCTTGCCGCAGACGCCGTCTACAAGGGTTCCTTCTCTATAAATGCCTTCCATTTCATCGAGAAGCAGAGTGTATTCGTCGATGTGGAGGCTGTTCTTGCAATTTAAATTAGTCTGGATGGATGTTTCACCGGTATGGAGTACACCATTGCTTTCAAAATATTCGCTGACACCATCCGTTTCCAACTGCTTCCAGAGGGCGCTGGGGGTTGCGACGGATGTTTGGCTGGGTTGACTATTGTTGGCGATAGAATCGTTTACGTCGGAGCAGGCCATAAGGCTCAATGCTGCGGCTACCGGTACTAGGAACTTCTTCATTCTTTACTCCAATCCAAATGAGTTCTGTTGTCCTGTTGGGAAATTCATGTCATCCGCCGTAAAATATACATAAAACTTACACTCTGAAAAAAGGGTGGAAAGTGTTAAAAGGGCTACGTGCTGAAATATGATGACATTAATCACGGAAATATTTGATTTTTTATGAATTGAATTGAAAACTACGACTTGCTTTTTTGAGCACTAGTTATTATATTAAATGGTGTACAAAAGTGCATTTGTTTTTTGCGGGCTATTATAATGGACGTAAGGGAAAAGTTGAACATTTTGGCGGATGCGGCGAAATACGATGTTTCGTGTTCGTCTAGCGGTTCCAATAGGAACACTCCCAAGGGCGGGATGGGGAATGCCTGCCAGGCGGGTATTTGCCATACATGGGCGGCGGACGGCCGTTGCATTTCCCTTTTGAAGGTGTTAATGAGTAATGCCTGCAAGTATGATTGCGCCTATTGCGTCAACCGTCGTTCCAATGATATTCCCAGGGCGACTTTTACGCCTAAGGAATTGATCGACCTGACGCTGGAATTCTACAAACGTAACTATATCGAGGGCTTGTTCCTCAGTTCCGCCGTGGTGGGGAGCCCTGACGCTACCATGGAAATGCTCATCAAGGTGGCAAAGGAACTGAGGACTGTCCATCGTTTTGGCGGTTACATCCATCTAAAATCCATCCCGGGGGCTTCCGAAGTGTTACTGCACGAAGCGGGACTCTATGCTGACCGAAGTAGCGTGAATATTGAGATTCCGTCGGATAAGGCCCTGCAGTACCTGGCGCCCGAAAAGAATCATGCGTCGGTGTATCGCCCCATGAACTATCTGGCAGAGCGCAAACTGGAATACAATCCAGGGAAGGGCGTGTCCCGTTATAGCCCGAAGTTCCTGCCTGCGGGGCAGACGACCCAGATGATTGTGGGGGCGTCTGGCGAAACGGATTTTCAGATACTGACTTTGTCTAACGGTTTCTATATGCAACAGCAGATGAAACGCGTTTATTTTTCGGGCTACGTTCCTATCAATGCCGATAAGAGGTTGCCCGTTATAACCACCAAGCCGCCTCTGGTCCGTGAACATCGTCTGTACCAGGCTGACTGGCTTATGCGTTTCTACAAGTTTCAGTATAACGAGATTCTCGATGAGGCCCATCCCAATCTTGATCTGGACCTTGATCCGAAGGTGGCCTGGGCCTTGCGACATCCGGAAATGTTCCCTATCGACATTCAGACTGCGGACTACGAAATGCTTTTGCGGGTGCCGGGTATCGGAGTTAAATCCGCAAACCTTATTGCCAATGGCCGGAGGTTCTGTAAAATCCGTCTGGAACAGCTGAAGAAGATGGGGGTGGTCATGAAGCGGGCCAAGTACTTCATCTACCATCCGGATACGCCTGCCAGTTTACGCCGGCTTTACCCTGAGATGGTGCGCCCGTTGTTGGTGGGGCCGTCGCAGCCTCTGCAATTGAATATGTTCGACGCCCTGGACTCTAGGCCAGCGATGCTGCCAGCTCATGCGTAAGCTTATCTCTGAGTTTGTCTCTGTAAGCCTGCCCCAGTAAGCAAGTTTCAATGGGACTGTCTTGGAAAATCTGTTTTATGAACCTTTAACTTTTAGTGGCTAGATATAATGTCTCTTAATATTTCTTACGATTCGACTTTTGATGGATTCCTTAGTGTAGTGTTCGAAATCTACCGCCAGCGCCTGGTGGTGGGGAACATTACGCCTGACCGTAGGGCGGGGGAGGATGCGGACTTGTTTATGCAGCCTTTCTGGGTGGAAACGTCCGAAGATTCTGCCCGACGTCTGAAACGGGCCATTGTGAATGCCGCCAGCGAAGATGTGCTGTGGATGTTGGATGTGGTGTTCCGTTCCGAGGTGGAGGGCGTTGAAATGCAGATGCTCTCCTACCTGCGTAAGCTGTTTGCGGGCCTTGATCCGAATTATGGTAAGAATATTGCGTCGGCTGAAATGCTCCCGCTGTACAAGATTGCCCAGGCCGTCCGCCGAGAAATCGGCGACATGCGCGGCATGGTCCGTTTTTCTAAAACGGACGACGGCTGTTACTTTGCGGAAATTGAGCCGAAGTACGATATCGTGACGTTGTTGACGGACCATTTTCTGCGGCGTTTTGTGAACGAGCGCTGGGCAATTTACGATTCAAGGCGAAATTATGGTGTCTATTACGATGGGCGTTCTCCTCAGGAGGTTACCATTCCCAATTTGAAGGCCCTGAAGGCGGGCTTGCCGCCTGATGCCATAACCCAATTGTGGAAGGACTATTATAACGCCATATCTATCAAGGAACGCGAGAATCCGCGGTTGTTGCGGCGGTGCCTACCGGTGCATTATTGGAAGCATATGCCCGAAAGGGATTTTGCCAATCAACTTTCGGCTCATTCTCCACCGCAGGTTTCGTTGCCGTCGAACGTGGCCAAGGCGAATTCCCTGGCGCGTCTGGCTAGTTTTTGATTTGTTGAGCGAATTTCTCCGGATAATGGTATAATTTTTAACACAGAAGCCTATTTCAGTCAAATAATTGTATCTTTCTTTTGGATAAGAATTAATGGAGAAAATGCGTAATGACTATGGCGTCTGCAAAACCGGGATTTTTTGTACAGGATCGCTACCTTTACAGCAAAGACAACGAAAAGACTATCTTACGTGGCGTAAACCACATGTTCATCTGGACTGATCGCGAAGGAAAGACCATTCCTGAAATCGCGAAGACCGGTGCCAATTGTGTGCGCATTGTCTGGAACACCCGTGGCCGAGTGAGTGATTTGGATAATATCATTGGTCTCTGCATTGCCAACGGTATGATTCCCATTCCCGAAATTCATGATACCACCGGTAACTGGGAAAAACTCCCCGAAGCTTTGGATTACTGGCTCAGCGAAGAAATGATGCAGGTGATCGCCAACCACCAGCAGTACCTGATTATCAATGTTGGTAATGAACCTGGTGATGAGGTTGTGCCTGCCGAAGACTTCTTCCTGGCGTACAACACCATCGTTACCAAGATGCGTGCTGCCGGTATCCGCATTCCCATCATGATTGATGCTGATATGTGGGGCCAGAGCGAAAAGAACTTGCTGGAAGTGGGGCCGAGGCTTTTACAGGCTGATCCTGAACATAATTTGCTATTCTCGATCCATATGTGGTGGCCTTCGGAACTTCATAATCCAGAAACTACAGGGTATGCAACCGTCGAAGACCGCGTCCGTGGAGTCCTTAAGTCTTCTGTCGACAAGAAGTTGCCCTTGGTTGTGGGTGAATTTGCTCCTGTTGCCGTAGGTGGCGCCAAGGAGATTCCCTATAAGCTGATTATGTCGGAAGCGGAACGCCTGGACATTGGCTGGTTGGCATGGAGCTGGGGCCCCGGTAACTTCGATAGCCCCGAAATGGATATGACGATCCATGGTTCTGTAAATACCCTGGTTGGCTGGGGTAAGGAAATCTGTCTGGATAGCCCCAACGGTATCCAGAATACCAGCATTATTCCCAATTTTATCCAGAACAAGGATTATGTGACTGGCTCCCTTTCTGTGGGGACGAACTTGATCCAGAATGGTGAGTTTTCTTCTGAAGAGGCTTTGTCTGGCTGGGTGACGGACTTCTGGGGCGGTAAGGCCGAGGTTTCTGTAAAGGATGGTGCCGCAAACTTCGTAATCAAGAAGGCTGGCAAGGAATCCTGGAATCTGCAGTTCAAGCAGCGCCTGTCCATGCGTCATGGCGTTACCTATGTTTTTAGCATGCGAGCCAAGGCCGACAAGCCCCGTACTCTCCATGTGAATATCAAGAAGGACTCTGACGAATATACGCCCTATGCAAATGGACGTATCCTGGACTTGAGTACCAGCTGGCAGAACTTTAGCTGGAAGTTTACCATGAAGGAAGAGTCTGACCCCGAAGCACTGCTGATTTTCGATATGGGTGGCGTTCCCACTTCCTGGAGCCTTGCTGATATCAGCCTAGTTCAGGCTCGTAGCGTGGCGGATCGTCTAAATCGATCATTCCAGCGCAATGTGCAGAAAAATTCCGGCTATTTCAATTCTCCCAACGTTCCTTGGGAACTGCACCTGTACTCTACCAAGGGTGATCTTCTTGAAGTTCTGGACCGTGGCAAGGGTGGCGAAGGTATGCGTCAGTATCCTAAGACCGAACGAGGTGGCATCCTTGTTGTCAAGGAAGTTAAGCTCGGATAGCGATTCCTGATACTAGGAAATTTTGAATGCGGATCCCGTCGGCGTGTGCTGGCGGGATTTCTTGTTGCGTTAGCGTTGTATTGTTTGCGTTGTATTGTCTGCATTGTACCGTTAGCATTGTATTTTCGCTTTTGTATCATAGGTTTTTCTATCGCGATTTTGCCTAATTGGTTCTGAAGTTTTAACATTGTGCTGTGTATCACGTATTTTTGCAACATTTGTATCATAAAAATGCTTGAAATGTATGAAAACCTTAGATTGGTTCTTGTAATACGAAAAAAATATGACCTTCCCTAAAAAAGGTTGACACTTTTGGGGTGTTTTTACTGACCGAGTTGA
>NZ_MWQG01000045.1:0-23069 GCF_002210365.1 Fibrobacter sp. UWH1 | reverse complement strand
CATTTGCACTATACCTGCCTTTTTGTATAGTGTCAACTTTTTTCAGGATAAGACACAATACTTTCTCGTTATCGCGGAACGGCTGCGATTTTTCACCCCATCTCCAGGGCCTTTGCTCGGTCTCTCACCTGTGCCTTGAACAACGCCTTACTTGGCTTGCTTAGATAACTTCGGTCTATCATTGCGTCCATTTCCCTAAAATGGCTGCAAGTTTCTGCAATGAAGTGTTCTGCCCGGATTTCCTTGATGCCGATGCGGCGGGCCAGTTCCATAAAGTCCGGCTTGCCGTAAAAACCGTTGGCCTTGAAAAATTCCGTTTCAAAGTCCGCGCCGGAATCATCGCGGGAATAATCTGCAGCAGCGTTTTCGCTGAACAGTTCCAATGCGGTTCGGCCGAGTTCTTGAACGTGCAATGATGTGTTCAGCAAATCGTAGGCGGGAGTCAGTTTGTAAACCCCATCCGCATTTGGGGAGTAGACGGAAAAGTTCTTGACGTGGGCGTCGCCGTTACAGACCAGATAGTTGAACAGAACCAGCCTGAAGTATTTTTCCACATCGGTAGGGTAGGTGCTTACGTATTGCTTCATCAGGTCGGCAATTTGCTGATAGCTAAAGTCGTACTTGTAGTTGGAACCTTTTTCGCCTGGGGTAAGGTCTGCCACCTGGGCAAAGTCTTCCTGGCAGATCCTGTTGCCGTCGGGTAGAACATCGAATCGCTTGGTGATGTAGGCGGGTGTGCCGTCTTTAAGATAAACTAGCGCATTGTCTGCTGCGTCAATCTTGAAAATCTGTCGGGCCATTTGCATGGTCAGGTGCTCGTTGGCGGGCATGTCTTTTGTGTTGTCGAACAGTCCTTCTACCGCGGGCTTTAAGATGAAGGTGCCGCCATTTTCGGTAGGCTCCAGCCGGCCTTCGTTCACCATTAGCGAAAACTTGGGCTGTGCGCCAGAAATGGAAATCCTACGAATGGAACCTTTGTTGGACTTGATTTCGGGTAAGGAAAAATCCAGCGTGGCGTTAAACTTCTTTACGCCAAAGAGCCGCTTGGCGCAGGCAGGGCAAAAATCTCGCGGTGTCTCCTTGAGACAGCTGTGGCAACGGTTCTGCATGGTGGGGGGGGTGGCGCCTGTCATACGTCCTCCATCACGGTGATGGCGCCGATGGTTTCCTTTCCCGCAAGTTTCAGCAACAGCCTGTAGGAATCCCTGGGGTCTATCTTCAAGGACATGCAGTAAAGTTTGCGGTTTTCGCCCTCAGGCAGCAAACCCTCAAAAAACGGGAAAAGCTCTTTGGACTTGTAAGGCTCCTGTCGCTTAGGCAATGTCAGTGCAATGGCAGGGCGCCTGGACGCAAGGTAGATTTCGTCGTAAGTGAAAATGAAACTGTCCCTAGTCTTGGTCAAGGCCCCGGCTAGAAAGCCGTTGTAGAAAACCGATGCCTGCTTAACCATTGACGACTCTCTCTGTTAAGGAAAGTTTCAATCCCAGCTGTTCCGCAAGCTTGCAAAGTACCTCGATGGACGGGTTTGCGCCGCCGTTTTCGATGGCGTTGATGGTCCGCAGTGAAACTCCGGACATTTCCGAAAGATCCCTCTGGCTTAACCCAAGGGACTCCCGCCGTTTTTGCAAATTTTCAAAAATTTCGTCCATAATGTGCAATATATTGCTTAATTTGGCTTCAAAATACAAAAACGCACAGGCTTTGTCAATGAATGCGCAATATGTTGCGTGTTGTTGGTACAAAAGTTGTTTTGTTAAATCAATCCTGCCATATATAGCGGCAGGTGTAAGATTTCTCCGTAGTCCGTTTTGCGGACTTCAAGATCCTTGGTGTACAGGATGTAGGGGGGAGTTAGGTTCTTGTGGAACTTGCCCCAGAACTTGTCCAGGGAAACATGCTGCTTGTAACTGCCGGACTTGACCTCGATGGGGCAGATCTTTTCCTTGAGACCAATTTGGGTTCTAAGCAGAAAATCGATTTCGATGTTGTTTTTTCGGTTTGCGGAATCTGATCTTGAATAAAAGTAAAGTTTGTGTCCGTTTGCGACAAGCATTTGCGCAACGATGTTTTCCATGAGCATGCCTTCGTTTATATCCAGCTTGTCGAAAAGGATTGCCCGATATAACTCGTTGCTTGTATAAGACTTTTCCATGAAGGTCTGTGTAACTAGTAAACCAGTGTCCGCCATGTAGCATTTTTGAGTTGCCACATCTGCGCTTAAGGCAAGGCCTACATTGGGGTCTGTTGCGTTGAAACAAGAGTTCGCTATCATAGCCTCGTTGAGCCAGATAAATGCATTTTCGTAGGTCTTGAAACGACTATTTTGCTTGAGGCTTGCAAATTTGTAACGTTTTTCCTTTTTAGAAAGCTGCCCGGGAATGTTGTCAAAGACAGAAAGAACCTTTGATTCGTAGCCCTTGGCGAATTTTGGAACGTCATCGCGATAAAGTTTTAGAATTTTTCTTTTTATGGAGTCAACCTTGGCAAAGTCATGGGTTTCTTGATAGGCGAGGACTGATTGCGGCATACCGCCAACCAACATGTACTCTTGAAATCTGTTAAGCATTTTTCTGTGAAGGGCGGGCCCTAGCGGCATCCGCTTTTCAAAGCACATCTTTAAGAATGGGTAGCTGACCTCGTCACCATCGGCCCAAAGGAATTCCTCAAAATCCATAGGGTACAAATTGATGGAATCCTCTTCGGAAGGGATGAGAATGTCTTTGACATTTTGCCTAAGCGAAATCAGGGAACCGCTTTCCAAATAGTCGTATCTGCCGTCTGCAACAAGGTGCTTGATCATTTGCCTGGCTCTAGGGTAAAATTGTACTTCGTCAAATACAAAAGCGGACTGTCGCTCAAATAACTGAACGCCATAGATGACAGAAAGCTTGCTAAAGAAAAGGTTGAAATCGTCGGTGTTATGTTCAAAAATGTCAATGACGCTTTTGGGCGCGTTGGAAAAATCAATGAAAATGTGGGATTTATACTCGTTTTTGACGAATTCCTTGATAAGGAAACTTTTGCCCACACGCCTAGCTCCGTTGACTAGCATGGCCGTTGAACCTTGGCAGGTGTTTTTCCATTCTAGGAGAGCGCTGTAGGCTTTTCTTTTGAGCATTTTAATCCTTTTCAATGAAAAAATGATGACGCAAAGTGCAAGTATAAAATTAAATAAAATGACTGAAAATGCAAGTATAAATTCAAGCAAACCGACGCAAAATGCAGGTAAAATTGCGTGTGCCTTGTCTAGGATTGTTTTTATCCCTACTTTCTCTTATAAAACCCGCCAAAACCTCACGAAAATGCTAATTTCATGAAAAAAGTAACCTCAAAGCGAGCCTCGCGAGCGACCTCAAACCTCAGAGGGAGCGAAGCGATCGACCTCGTACCAGAATATGAAAGACAACTGCAAGATTATTCGTGAACTGCTGTCTGCCCAGGCCATGGAATTTGCCCTGGACGAGATGGCTGCAAAGATCGCAAAGATCCATCCTGCCGCCGACAATCTGGTGATTCTCGGTATGGCTAGTCGTGGCATTCCCCTGGCCAAGAAGCTGAAGGCCCGTCTGGATGCCAAGTTTGGTAGCCCTGTCGCATTCGGTAGCCTGGACGCTACTTTCTACCGTGATGACTTCCATTTCCGCAACCACGTTTCCACCGAAATGCGCGTTACCGAAATGCCTGCCTCCGTGGAAGGCAAGACCGTTATCCTGGTAGACGATGTTCTTTATACTGGCAGGTCTACCTTGGCTGCCATGCGTGCCATTCTGGACCTGGGTCGTCCTGCTGCAATTCGTCTCTGTGTGCTGGTGGACCGCGGCCACCGTGAACTTCCCATTGCTCCGGATTGCGTGGGCCTGGCTGTGGAAACCGCCCAGAATCAGGAAGTCCGCGTAAAGATTGAACCTATTGACCAAGAAAATTCTGTTACTCTCGTAGAAGTGGAGGCTTAAAGTGAGCGCTTTGCAAATCAAGCATTTGTTCGGGCTCCAGGGCGTGTCCAAGCAGGACATTCGCACCATTTTGGATAATGCAAAACAGTTCCGTGAAATTCTGGAACGCCCCGTCAAGAAGGTGCCCAGCCTTCGCGGTCTTACCGTGGTGAACCTGTTCTTCGAAAACAGCACCCGTACCCGCACCAGTTTTGAGTTGGCCGAAAAGCGTCTGTCCGCTGACACTGTGAACTTCACTACTGCAAGCTCCAGTGTGAAGAAGGGTGAAACTCTGGTGGACACCCTCCGCAATATCGAATCCATGAAGATCGATATCGTGGTTGTCCGTCATAAGGGTACTGGCGTTCCCAAGTTCCTGGCAGACCATAGCAATGCAATTGTCGTGAATGCTGGCGATGGCGCCCACGAACATCCCACACAGGGCTTGCTGGACATGTTGACCATCGAAGAAAAGCTGGGTACACTTGAAGGCAAGAAGGTGGCGATTATCGGTGATATCCGCCATAGCCGTGTGGCCCGTTCCAACATTTGGGGTATGACCACCATGGGTGCCCATGTCACCCTTTGCGGTCCTTCCACTCTGGTTCCCCGCAATACTGAACTTCTCCAGTATCCCGAACTGGCTGGCTCCGTCAGCTGGGAAACTGACGTAAAGAAGGCTGTTCAGGATGCCGATGCTGTTATCGCCCTGCGTCTCCAGAAGGAACGTATGGATGACGCTCTTCTCCCCAGCATGCGTGAATACCGCAACTTCTTCGGTATCACGGAAGAAGTTCTTGCCTGCTGTAAGGACAAGGTGATCATTATGCATCCGGGTCCCATCAATCGTGGCGTGGAACTGGATTCCGACATCGCCGATGGTGAACATTCCGTAATTCTTGATCAGGTGACCAACGGCGTTGCTGTCCGTATGGCCGTACTCTTCCTGTTGGCTGGAGGTCGCGCAAATGAACAAGCCTAATGTTATGAATAATGTTGTTTTGAAGAACGTCCGCATGTGGGACGGCAAGCAGTTCGTGATGAACGATAAGGTGGCCATTGCCGATGGCTATCTTGCCGACAAGAATTATTTCGATAACGCAAGTGAACCTGCCGCTGTTGTGGATTGCGAAGGCGCTCTTGCCATTCCCGCCCTGTTTGCTCTGGGTGTGGATTTCCAGGAACCGCTCCGCGATGACGTCTATACCATCAAGGATGGTATCAATGCTATGCGTAAGGGTGGCTTCTACGGAGCCCTCTATGAAAGTGCTGCCAACCCGGTGGATGACAGCGAAAAGCTGGCCGCTCTTGAAAACCGTCTGGCAGGCAAGGACCTGAAGTTTGCTGTTCTTGGCGCCTATAGCGTTGAATTCGGCAGCGATCATTTGGCTGAAATGATGGAACTGGCTGAAGGTTCCGAAGAACTGGATGTATGTGGCGTGGCTGGCTTCGGCGATGGTAACGCAAGCATTCCGTCTACCCGCTTTATGCGTCTCGCCATGGAATACGGCAAGATGACCGGCAAGCGTTTCTTCTTCCAGCCCATGGACAAGACTTTGCGCAAGAGCGGTTGCGTTCACGAAGGGGCTTACTCCGACATGCTTGGCATGAAGGGCATTCCCCGTATTGCAGAAACCATTTCCGCTTACACCGTTCTGGAACTGGCCCGCTTCCTGCAGGTTCCCGTTCACTTCAAGCAGGTGACTTGCGGCGAAACTCTGGACCTGATCCGCGACGCTCGTAAGAAGGGCATCGACGTAACCTGCGACGTGAACATCTATCATCTGATGTTTGACGATTCCATCCTGACTACTCTGGATTCTGCTTACCATGTGCTGCCGCCGTTCCGCGCCGCCACAGACCGCGAAGCCCTGTGGGCTGGTCTTGCCGACGGTACCGTTAACGCCATCAGCATGAATCACACTCCGATCCTCCATCAGGATAAGGATGTGAACTTCGAAGATTCCCTGCCTGGCGCCGTTTCTCTGGAAGTGGCCCTGCCCGCCATCTGGAAGGAACTGGTGGCCCGTCTTGGAGAAGCTAAGACTATTGAACTTCTTTCTACCGCTCCGGCAAAGATTGCTGGCGTAGAACCGGACGCAAAGCGTGTGAACTTGGTTGTACTTTCCGAAAAGTCTCACGTGGTGAAGGCTTCTGAAATTGCTGGCCATGTCTGCAACACGCCGCTCCTTGGCAAGGAAGTTCCTGCGACTATCATCGGCTCCTACATCGGTGGTGTGTGGACTGAATGATTTTACCGATTCAATTAGTCTGGATTGCGTTTGTCGTAGTCCTGGTGCTTATCTTGTTGGTGCTGTTGGAAATCCATCGCATCAATTATCGCCGAGAAAACGAAGAAATTTTCGGGGCGAATGAGTTCGATGAAAAGGTGAAAGCCTTTGGACTCACAGACAAGGAGCGCCGGACTTTAGAGAAACTGGTTAGAGCTTCATCCTTTGAAAATAAGGATGCGGTTCTTAATTCGTCTGGACTTTTTGAAGCTGCGGTAACGAATTTCTATGACTTTCGTGATGTGTTTACCGTTCGCGATGAAACTGTAGCCGCCGTAGAAAGCATTCGAAAAAAAATGGATTTTACGGCGTCGAATTCATTGACGCAAGTTTGTTCTACAAGACAGTTTAATGTTGGCGACCGCATCGATCTTTATCTTGAAGAAGGGTCGGTGTTCAAGCATTCCATGATTGTTGCAAGGAATGAACGAGATTGGGCTATTTCTTACGATGGTAGTTGCGGCCCTGCGGAATACTTTGTTGAAAGAGAAGTCCTGGTCCGTTGGACTAGGCCCGATGATGCCGTTTACTCGACCAACCTGGTGGTGCGCTCCTGTATTCCCGGGCGATTGATTCTACCTCACTCGTCTGTGCTCGATAAGAAACAGCTTCGTCGTTGGGCTCGTGAACCGGTTGAGATTCCTGTTGAGGCGACTTTCCTTGACGGTACTGCTTGTGGCGGAATGCTCTTGGATTTGTCTGCTGGTGGTATTATGTTGGGCCTTCCTTCTGACTGTTTTTCGGGCCAGCAGGTGCGTCTAAGGTTTGACCTGCCTAGCTTTGGCGAAGAAATTGTGGATGTGGAGATAAGACGTAATTTGGGACGTCGGAACAAGGATTATCCGGAATATAACTGTTTAACGGCATCCTTTACAGGTGCTTTTGGTTGGACCCAGGAGAGGGTTCTCCAGTATCTGTTTGAGGTAAATAAGTTGAAAAAAGAGTCGGAGAATGCAGAAAAGAGTGCGTAACTACTTAATTTTCAATGAGTTAGCTGAAAAGCTGCTTGACATTTACCTCTTATAAAGGTAGAATTTACAAGGTATTGTTTCCAATCGGAGTTTATTTTGGCTTTAGGACTGATTGCAAAAATTCGCGGTGAGCGCGAGACTGTCGGGATTGATGTTGGCCATTACAGCATCAAACTGGTCAAAGTCTTGCACAATTCTCGCGGTGGCAAGATTGTGGTGGATGCCGACCTAGAACGGGTGCCGGATGGTGCTATCGTCAATGGCGAAATTGTCGCGGCAGAAGAAAATGCCGAATCCGCCGAAAAGAATGAATCGAATTCTGGCGCGAAGGGCGTTGGCGAAGCCTTGAACAAGCTTTTGCTGCGTCATCCTATCGACGATTCCTGTGATGTTGTCGTTTCTGTGAATTGCGGTGCCGGTGCCGGTGGCGTGCTGGTTGACCATTTGTCTGCCAAGGTTCCCAAGAACGGTAATGAAGCCGCCATTATTCTTCAGACTGCACAGTCCCGTCCGCCCTTCGATGATCAGGATAACGTGATTGACTACGAAGTCTATTCCCGTGAAAATGAAGATGTCAAGGCGAACGTCGTTGCAGCCAAGAGCGGACTTCTGGACTCCTGGGCAAAGTTCTTTATTCGAAAGGGCGTAAAGCTTTCCGCTATGGATGTGGATATTTTCGGCCTCCTGAATGCCTATACCGTTACGATGAATCCTGCCGATGCCGAGTCTACCGTGGCAATCTTCAATATCGGCGAAAAGAAAATGAGTGTGGCATTCTTCCAGGATGGCAAGTTCCATTCAATGCGTTCCATGGCCGGCGGTTCGCTGGACATGGTGATCAGCAAGACTTGCATGAACCTGGATATCGATGCTGAAAAGTGCCACGAAATTTTTGACAAGGGCGATCTGGCTATTGTGGATGGATTCTCTGAAGCCGAAGTGGAAGCTGCCCTGAAACTTGCCTACGAAGACCTGATGGCCCAGATCGAGATCGGTATTCGTTACTTCTCTTCTTCTGAAGATTCTAAGTCTTTGAATAAAATATTACTGGGTGGCGGCGGTGCCGCTATTCCGGGCCTTAAAGAATTTGTTGCTGAACGTTCTGGTGTAGAAACCGATACCGTTAATCCTTTCCGACTGGCTGAATGCGATGCCAAGATTTTTGGAGCGAACGGTATTTCGGTTGCGTTGTCTAACATCTATGCTCCTGCGTTGGGCTTGGCTATGAGGAAGTTCTAATGGCGTCTAAGAAAAAAGAACCCACAAGAAATGCCTTGGCCATTTCTATTAACTTGCTTCCTCCGGAATATCGCAAGAAGCAGAAAGATTTCACTTGGCTGACCGACCGACGTGTTATCTGGCCGACGTTGCTCCTGATCGCAGCATTTGTGTGTATTGGCATGCTTTACACGTTTACTACCGAAACGATAACTGCCTTGCAGAGTGAAGTTGCTAGAGTCAAGAGCGAAGTTGAACGTGAACGTCCGTTGCTTACAAAGATCAGCGATCTTGAACAAAAGCAGGGTGTCGTCAACACGAAAATCAACGCACTGAAGTCTATTCAGGTTAGCAAAAAACGCTGGATCGTTCTTTTCGAGAACATCTCCTCTGTCTTGCCGCCCAACATGTGGGTGACCAGTATTGGTCAGATGGGTGAATATGACCTCGAAATGAAGGGTATGACTTATGACTTTTCTGAAGTTGCCGAATACATGGTAAAGTTGGAAAAGCAGGTCAGTGTCCAGAATGTTTCCCTGGTGACTATTTCTACCACTAAGGTAGATGGTGAAGAAGCCTATAACTTTACTATCAAGGTTGTCTTGAATAGAAACCTTGGCGCAGGGGAGGGCTAGTATGGGTAATATTGATTTTAAAGATAAAAAGAACATATACGCCATTGCGATTATTGCAATTTTGCTTTTGGCCGGGTATTATGTCTATGACTACGTGTGGAATCCGTTTGTCAAGGATCGTAGTAACCTTGAAAGCGAATTGAACACAGCCCAGTCCGAACTAGACAAAATCAATGCCAAGAGGCATCGTGTCCAGGAATTGGAAATGATGCTTGTCCAGGCAGAAAAGGATTTTGAAAAGCTGAAGGAAATGTTCCCCGAAGAGGAAAAGGTCCCTCTCCGACTGCAGGATCTGTATTCTGTGCTCCGCAGTTCTGGCGTCCAGATTCAGAAGTTTAATCCGGAAGGCCGTTCTGAACGAGAACATTATATCGAGAACCGTTATTCCATCGCTGTCAACTCGGGTTATCATATGTTGGGATACCTGTTTGCGGAGATTGCAAACTTCAACTATCCTACGACAATCACTAACCTGAGATTGAATCGCTATTCTGGAATTGCTGCGGAAATCCAAAAGGCTGAATCCCATGGCTGGACTCCTATTACCATGTCCGTGTCTTTTAACCTGACCACTTATACATCCAAGAAGGTGGGAAGATGATGAAGCTGAAATTCCTTGTTTTGTTCCTAGTAGCCGCTGCGGCTAGTTATGCTGCGCAGATTAAGGATGTTCGTTTTGCTTGCGATGGTAAGGGCTGCCAGATGGTATTTGCCTTTGCATCCGACAAGAATCTGCCGACGTTTTATCAGAAGTATGATGCTGCCGGCAAGAAACTGACTTTTGGTTTTTCTGAAACGAGCTTTGCCCTTGGTGAAGGTACCTACGATGTGGATGCCGATTCCAAGTTCGTGAAGGCCATGCGTGTGTACAGAGAGAATTTCCGCGGAACCAATTTCTTGAAAATTGAACTTTCTGTTGGTAATTCCATTTCTTCTGACAAGAACGATATTTCTCTGGACAAGTCCAGCTTCCTGGTTAAGTTCAAGAATAAGGGCGGTAAGTCCTGGGTTCTGTCTAAGCTTTTTGCTGAACGTAAGAAGGCTGCAGACAAGCAGGCCGCTCTTGACAAGAAAGCTGCAGAAAAGGCTGCCCTTGAAGAAAAGAAGCGCTTGGCTGACGAGAAGAAGGCCAACGAGAAGATGACTCTTGCCGAAAGAAAGGCCGCTGAAAAGCAGGCCGCCTTGGATAAGAAGGCTGCTGCTAAGGCCGCCCTTGAAGAAAAGAAGCGTCTTGCCGAAGAAAAGAAGGCTGCCGAAAAGCAGGCTCTCCTTGACAAGAAGGCTGCCGAAAAGGCTGCCAAGGAACAGGAAAAGCTTGTTGCCGAACAGCAGAAACTGCTGGACAAGGCTATTAAGGAAGGCGGTGCAATATCTGCCCTTCTCCCTGGCATCAAGGAAATGACCGTCTTGATTGGTTCGGGTATGGAACAGTTCCGTCTGGTTACCGAAACTCCGATCAATATCAAGAACGTTTCTAATCCGGACAAGGCTTTCGCCATTACCGTTGGACTGCCTGGTCCTCAGAAATCCCCTGTGTTCAAGATTGGTGCCGGTTCCCTGGTGAAGTCCGTTACCTGGGGTGCTAATGGCATCAAGATTCAGTTGCAGACTGGTGTGAACCCGGTGGTATTGGTGCAGGATGGCGCCTTGATTCTTCAGGCTGCTGAAACTGCTGTCAAGAAGGATGGATTTATCTTCTGGTCTGCTCAGCCCACAGGTATCTTCATTCGTGACTGGATGAAGGCCAACGAAGAAAAGCCTAACTTTGAAACTTTCGTGAAGAAGCTGGAAAAGGATAGCAAGAAGATTGTTTCTGGTTCCCAGACATTCCACCTTCGTCCTGTCGTTCGCGAATTGATCGTTGTTGCCGATGAAATTGAATTCTACGCTGCACCTAACGAAAATGCTCAGGTTCTTCAGCGTCTCATTTTTGGTGACCGCCTGGTTAGCCTGGATATGACTGGTCTGTATCGCAAGGTGCAGTTCGGTAATCGTATCGGTTATGTGAACCGCCGTGCAGTAAGTTTCTTTGATGAACTGTCTGCTGTACAGATGGAGCGTCTTAAGCAGGTCGATAAGGATCGTGGCAGTGATGGTGAAAATCCCGGTACTGTTCCTGGTAGCCAGCTTGATGGTCTGTATGAAGATCGCGTTACCTATAGCTCCTTTGGTCGTCGAGATCCCTTCGTCGAAATTAAGGGCCTTGTAGAAGAAGGTATCAATATTGACCAGGTTGAACTGGTTGGTATTATTTGGGAATCTGACGTTCCGATGGCAATTCTTGTTGAAACCAAGAATCCTGCTATTTCCTACACTATTAAGGAAGGCGATAAGATCCTTAATGGTAAAGTCTTGAAAATTACACAAACTGACGTTCTCTTCCTGATTCAGGAATTCGGGGTGAGCCGTC
Organism: Fibrobacter sp. UWH1; assembly: GCF_002210365.1. NCBI lineage: Bacteria > Pseudomonadati > Fibrobacterota > Fibrobacteria > Fibrobacterales > Fibrobacteraceae > Fibrobacter > Fibrobacter sp. UWH1. Next base: position 11,612 of record NZ_MWQG01000045.1, on the reverse strand, counting down.
GCTACTCCATGGGCCTTCCCGATAAGTTTGGGGGTAAATAGTAATGAAAAAGTTGACAAAAATTCTGACTGTTCTTCTTCTTGTTGCCGGTATCGCAACATCTTGGAGTGCCCCTGCCGAAGGTTCTGTTGCTCCGAACAAGAAATTGTATGATTTCAATTTCGTGAACATGGACTATGAAGCCATATTCCGTTCTGTTTCCGTTATTGCCGGTGTGGACATTTTGCTGGCTCCCGATGTAAAGGGTAAGACAAGCCTTCGCGTCACCAAGAAGACTTGGCAGGAAACTCTGGACATTATCTGCAGCATGAATGATCTGACCTGGGTCATTCAGGATAAGTACATTACCATTCAGCGCTTGGCTACCTATCAGGCAAAACAGAAGAAGATTGCCGATGAAGAAGCTCAGGCTGAACAGAATGCTCCTCTGGTCCGAAAGAACTTCCAGGTTCATCATGCCAAGGCTGACGAACTGGTCAAGGTGCTTGAAAGCATGAAGTCTAACCGTGGCCGTATTACCACGGTCGAACGTACCAATTCCATTATCGTCTACGATACCGATACCAAGATTGATCAGATGGAAAAGGCTCTGGAAGAACTTGATGTTGAAACCCTGCAGATCATGATTACCGCTAAGCTGGTCGTGGTGAACAGCGAAAAGGCCCGCGAACTTGGTGTGGACTGGACTGCTACCATGGGTAACACCGCTCTTACTCCGGGTACCGCTGCCGCTGCAACTGGTAGTGCTGCCGGTGCTTCTCGTACCAGTGCCGTTATCCAGTCTTTCCCCAACGGTTCTTCTCCGGCTGTGGGTTCTGGTTCCGGTGCTATTACTGCTAGCCTCTTGGATAATAACCTCCAGATTGCAATCAGCAACCTTATGGGTGACGCTTCTACCGAAGTTCTCGCTAGCCCCCAGGTTTCTACCTTGGATAATACCGAAGCTAAGGTCTTCATGGGTGATAAGGTTTCTATCCGCGTTATCGATAACAGCGGTGAATCTTCTACCCAGATGGTGGAAACTGGTATCAAGCTGACTGTTACTCCTCACGTTTCTGGCGACAACCGCATTTTGCTTGACCTCCATCCCGAAAACAACTCCTACGATTATGACTCCAAGGGTGAAGTTGTGATTAGCACCCAGGAAGCTGAAACCAAGGTCGTTGTGGCTGACGGTGAAACTGTGGTAATCGGTGGTTTGACCCGTAACGAAACTCAGGAATCTGAACGTGGTATTCCGTTCCTGAAGGATATTCCGCTGCTGGGTAACCTCTTCAAGTATTCTCGTAAGTCCGTCGTGAAGAAGGACCTGGTAATCTTCGTTACTCCGAGAATCATTCGCAACTACATTGGCAATGTGGATCTGTCTCAGGCTCCTCAGGCAGCTCCTGCTGCACAGCCGGCCGCCCAGCCCGCTCCCGTAGCACAGCCGGTGGTTCAGCCCGCTCCTCAGGCTCAGCCTGCTGAAGCTCCTGCCCAGCCGCAGGCCGCTCCCGCAGCTCAGCAGAGCGCTCCTCAGCCCTCTCCGGTAGAAACTGTTGTGGATGAACCGGTCGAAGAATCTCTGATGGACGAACCGGCTTCTGCTCCTGAAGCTCCGGCTCCTGCAGATGAAGATGACTGGGAATAACGCCTTGTAAAACAGTATGACAGAGGCTCCGCTTTTGCGGAGCCTTTTTGCTTAAAAAATGTGGGAAGTTATTGCGGAATTAGGACGTTAAACTGAGTGTAGCTTAACGGACGACCAGGGCGGCCAAGGCCAGTTCCTGGCTGATAACGGTCCAGCTGGAACTCTTGAATTCGTAGCTCAGGTCTGCCAGTCTGCGGATGGCTCTGCAGAGGTTGGCCTTGCCCCATCGGGTGCAGCAGGCAGCGGCGTTCCCCTGCTTTACGAAAACGTATTCGTTCTTGCCGATGGCCTGGGCTGCTTCTGCCTGGCTCATGCCTTTTGCGGTAAGGGACATGAAGTTCAGAAGGTCCACGGCATGCTTGTAAAGGGAGTTGACGACCTGGATGGCATCGCCTCCGCCGTAGAGGATTTCGTGGAGCTTTTTAGTGTAACCGTTGGCGTCTCGCATTCCAAAGAAATTCTGCAACTCATAGGGCGGAATTTCTCGTTGGGGCATGATTAGCAGTTTTACGAGATCGTATGTGATCTTGGTGCAATCCGGTTGGTACAGCAGAACCTTTTCCAGTTCTTCGCTAACTAGCTTGGTGTTGGTGCCAAGGGCGTCGGCCAGATACTGGCTTGCAGCGGGTTCAATAGGCTTCTTGAAGTGGGCCGGAACCATTGTAGCGATCCACTTCTGCATATTGTACTGCTTGGGTTCTTCGTACTTTTCGACTTTGCCCACCTTGGCAAGAACCTTGTAAAGTTCTGTGCTGGCCTTGAGTTCGCCAAAGTCAAGCAACAGCTTGCACTCGGGAGCGTCTTTCAGCCAGCGGGCCAAAGTCTTTGTGTCATCGGCTTTCATGGCTTCGGCGTTGCGGACAACGACGGCCTGTTCCGGTGCGAACATAGACACCGTACCGCAGCATTCCATGATGACGTTTGCTACAGAGGATATGTTGGTATCGGTAGCGAACACGACCTGCTTAGACAGCGGGTCATCCTTGTTTTCGCCAAGGGCATCCTGCAGGAATTGTTCTACCTGCTGGTCCTTGGAAAACTGGTCTTTGCCGATGAGGGCTACAATCATAGCGCTTACTTGAAGTCGACTATTTCGAAACGGTTCTTACCCTTGGGGGTAACGACTTCGACGATGTCGCCCTTCTTCTTGCCCATGAATGCGGAACCCATGGGGCTCTTGAAGCTGATCTTGCCGTTCATGGGGTCGACGCCTTCGGGGCTTACCAGCTGGTAGGCGACTTCCTTCTTGGTTGCCAGGTTCTTTGCGGTAACGGTGGCGCCAAAACGGACGGTGTCGGAGTTCGCATCAAATTCGATGATGATGGAATCAGCAATCTGCTGTTCCAGTCTGGGAAGTTCAGAATCGATATGTGCCAGCATTTCCTTGGCGGCGTGATATTCTGCGTTTTCGCTCAGGTCGCCCTGCTTGCGGGCTTCTTCCATTTCGTCGACAACGCGGGGACGTTCCGTCTTTTTAAGGAAATTGTAACGTTCAACCAGCTTGTCGTATGTTTCTTGAGTACAGGGTGTTTTTGCCATGGCCTTAAATTAGAATTTTTTTAGGGGGCAATGCTAGGAAAGGTCTAGTTTAGTCGCTTTTTTTGTTGTATATTTAGCGCGTAAAAACAATAGGAGACACTATGTACACTGTGTTGGAAAAAGGCGGCGTCTGCTCCCCCAAGGGCTTTACCGCTTCTGGTATTTGCGCTGGCATCAAGGCTAGCGGCAATGCGGATATGGCCCTGCTCAAGAGCGAAAAGGCTGCCCGTTGCTTTGCAGTTTTCACAACCAATAAGGTGAAGGCCGCTCCGGTTCAGTACGATAAGGCTGCACTGGAACATGCTCACTTTGCTACTGCTGTTATTGTGAACAGCGGTAACGCCAACGCCTGTACTGGTGAACAGGGTCTGGCTGATGCAGAACGCATGGCTACCCTTACCGAAGAAGCTCTGAAGCTCACTCCCAAGAGCGTTCTTGTCTGCAGTACTGGTGTCATTGGCCACCTGATGCCCATGGATAAGATTGAAGCCGGTATTCCTCGCCTGGTTGAAGGTCTTCATGCTGATGCTTCCGAAGAATTTGGCCGTGCTATTTTGACTACCGACCTTGCTCTGAAGTCCCATGCCGTTGAAATCCAGACCGAAAAGGGTGTGGTGACTATCGGCGGTGCTTGCAAGGGTAGTGGCATGATTCACCCCAACATGGCTACCATGCTGGCTTTCATTACCACTGACTTGGCTCTGCCCATTGATTTCTTTGCTGAATTCCGTGCAAACATTGCAGACTCCTTCAACGCCATTACCGTTGACGGCGATACCAGCACCAACGATACTTGCATTATGCTGGCAAACGGCATGAGCGGTCTCAAGTACGAAGATCTTTCCCTTTCTGAACAGGGTGAATTCCGCGCCGCTCTGATGCTGGTGATGAAGTCCCTGGCAAAGGACATTGTCCGCGACGGTGAAGGTGCTACCAAGCTTATTGAACTTTGCATCGAAAAGGCTGAATCTCACGAAGAAGCTTTGAAGATGGCTCGTTTCATCGGTACCAGCAACCTGGCCAAGTGCGCCATGTTCGGTGAAGACCCCAACTGGGGCCGTATCCTGAGCTCTGCTGGTTCCAGCGGCTGCAACATGATTGCAGAACATACCGACCTGTTCTTCGGTGACGTCCAGGTTCTGGATGGTGGCCGTCCGGTGATTCTGTCTAAGGAAAAGCAGGATGCACTCCACGCTGTTGTCCGTCAGCGCGAATACAAGGTGACTTTGGTACTGAACATTGGTCATGCAAGCGCCAGCGCATTTACTTGCGACTTGAGCTATGACTATGTGAAGATCAACGCTGAGTACACAACGTAATTTCTGTCGTTCGTCAGAGGGATAAAACCTCCGGCTACAGAAATTACATGCAGGAATACATCGCGTAATTTCTAATTGCAAAAAGAAACCTTCGACATTTGATCGAGGGTTTCTTTTTTTTATTGGATTTCTGTTAGGGCGTCTTCTATGTCTACCAGCTCCGGGATGGGGTTCTTTTCGCTTTGCTTTGCCCCTAGCTTGATGAGTTTTCCGCATGTGGTAAGAACGCTCTGACCTGTTGGAGCCAGCTTCTTTTCGCCATCATCAAATGCCTTTTGTGCATTAGCCAATGCGCTTCCCAGGGCTTGGTATTTTTTCATGAACTGACCTACGCGATCGATCATTTCGTTGGCTAGTTCGTAGACCTTTTCGTGATTCTGAGCCTGGGCGATTTGAGTCCAGGTCAGGTCAATGATACGGAGGGCGGCGTAGAGAGTCTGTTCGTCAACGATGTAGACCCGCTTGGCCATGGCTTCGCTCCAGAGGGTGGGGGAGGCGTTCAATGCGGTCCACAGGGCTGCGGAATGAGGGACAAACATGATGACATAGTCCATTTTTACCTTGGGCGGTTTGACGTAGGAGGAATAATCCTTCTTGGCCAATTCGTCTACATGTTTCTTGAGGCTTGCGATGTGGGCTGTAAGGGCTGCGTTGCGCTCATCATCGGTTTCTGCGTTGACGTAATTCATGAAGGCGGTCATGGAAACCTTGGAGTCGATAATGACGTCTCGCTTGTGATCGAGATGGAGGATGACATCGGGGCGTAAACTGCGGCCATCTTCAGTCTTGATGAGATTACCCTGGGCGTCGCGGAGGGTTTCCTGTGTGTCGTAATGGGCACCCTGTCCATCCAGAAGATTGCTGAGGACGGTTTCGCCCCAGTCGCCCTGAATCTTGGAATCGTGCTTGAAAACCCGGCTCAGTTCTTCGGCGCTTGCCTTTGCAGATTCGCTCATTTTTATGGCGTTCTCGATTTGATTCTTTAGAATTCCTCCCAGCTGAAACTGTTCCCTGGCGGAATTATTCATGGCCTGCTCCATCTTTTTGATGGATTCCTTGAGGGGGGTGACGATCTGTTCTATGCTTTGGCCGCTAGATTCTGAGAATTCCTTTTGGCGCTGTTTCAGCATTTCGTTGGTGGTGGATTTAAGCTGTTCCTGGACTTTGGCGATGGTTTCGTCGAATCGGATCTGCTGATCTTGAAGGGATTGCATTCTCAGCTGATGGGCTGCTTCCAATTTGGTTTGCAGGACCGCCTGCTTACTTTTTGAAATCAAGATCCCGATGGTTATTCCCAGGAATACACCGATGATTAAGCCGATGATGATTGCTGCAATTTCCATAAAGACGATCCTCCTTGTAACGTTCTTTCAAAATCTAAATTTTCAAATTGACATTTTAGTGTCAAAAAAAACTCCTGGATAAATCCAGGAGTAAAAATCGTTTCAGGAATTTCGTTAGGTTTAATCCTTGATGCAACGGAGGCTTGCGCCGTGTTCGGGGTTGAACTTTTCGAACTTGGCGGTATCCTTGTCGTGGAAGAGAACCACCACTTCGCCGTTAGAAACCCAGAAGTAAGCCTTTTGACCGGCTCCTTCGAACTTGCGATCCTTCATGGGAACGTCGCTCTTGGCGAAATGTCCGCCACCAGCCTTGGCGCCGAATCCCAGCTCGTCCTTGCCGTTGCCGTAGATGCCGGTACCCTTCAGCGGATCCCAGCCGTAGCCAGCCTTAAGGGCGGTGCCAACCTTGCTGCCGGTGCCGGCGTAGGTCAACAGGATGTTCCATTCTTCCTTGGTGGGGAGGTGGAAGCCATCAAGGCATGCCTTCTTGGCGTTTTCGAAATTGTAGAGGCGGCCCCAATGATTGCATTGGGCGCAGACGGAACCGCTGGCTGTTGCGTAGTTCATGTTTTCGGCAACCCAGAGCTGAGAACCGATGCGAATCCATTCGTAGGCGTAACCATCACGAGGATCCTTATAGCTTCCGCTTGTGAGAGGTTCGCCTTTTTCGTTAAAGTATTCCCCGAATGCAACTTGCTTATTTTGTTTGTATTCGGCCTTGGACGATACGTTTCCGTTCTTGTGGTAACGTACAACCATACCATCGATATAGCCGTCTTCGTAGTTGTATTCGGCCTGCAGGGAGCCGTCGTCGTAGTATTCCTTTGAAATGCCCTGCTTGCGGTCGTTGACGTAACTGACTTCGCGCTTGAGGTTGCCGTTCTCGTAGAATTCTCTTTCTGGTCCCTGCTTCTTGTCGTTGACGTAGGTGGTTTCGGTGCGAACCTTACCGCTAGGATATTTCTCTACGCGGATGTCGTCACCACATGCTGTAAGGCCAATGGAAAAGAGTGCCGAAGCGATTGCAACGCAAGCGATTCTCTTGATGTTCATTCTAACTCCCTTTTTTTTGTTTGATTTTTACTTGTCTCGATTTTTCTCTTTCTTAAAATGAAATTTTTCCGGCGGTGGCCAACAGGCCAATCATGTAGAGCATGCCGTCGTAGTAACGCCAAAATCTAAAGGGGACGGACAGGGCTGCCAAGTCTTTTACAAAGGGCTTGATCAGGGAATCGCCGGAATTGAGAACTTGAGTGGCGGCCGCATTCATGGCAATTAGACCTGGGGTGGCAGGGCGACCGCGACGAGGGTAGTCTCCGCCGTCGACTGCGTAGTCGGACAGGTAAGGTCTCCTGCTTTCGAAGTAGAACAGCTGGCGTTCGCAAATGTCCTTTTCGCTTGGATCGCCATTGAACAGCGCATAGTCTAGGCTCAAATTCAACGCGGCACGCCAGGCGTCGCCGCTGTAGCAGTTGGCTTCGGTATGCCAGGGCTTGGATACCGGTGTTCCGTCGTATTCGGTGTAGTCGGCATAGAGGCCTGTTTCAAAGTGGGCGGCCTTCTTGAGGAACTGTCGGCTGTTTTCAGCGATGGTCAGCCAGGTGTCGTCGCCAGAGGCCTCGGCAAAAGCCTGGTAGAAAGCGGGGGCGTGGTAGCTGGGATTGGTAAAGTCGTTTCCGTCTACCGGAGAGAAGCGAATCATCTTCTGGTTCGGGTCGATGATGGGGCCCACGTTTTCGCAATGGGGTTTGTGAATGAGCCAGTTGATCAAGTCGACGGCTTCATCCTTAAGGTCGGGGCGTCCGAATTTTTCGGCGGCGATCAAAAGTGAAATGGCGAAATACTGTTCTGCGCTGGGGGAGGAACCGGGGTCGATCATGCCGAAGTTCATGGTGGACAGCTGCCATGAGAAATAACCGACGTGGGGACCGCTGTTGTTTCGGACGTAACGTTTGGTGAAGTTCCACAGTTTGTCGAACTGTTTTTCGTGACCGGTGAGTGCGGCAATGAACATGCCGTAACCCATACCTTCGGAGCGGATATCGTCGTGTCCGATGTCGATGATGTAACTCATGTCGTCGGAAGCGTCGAAGCAGATTCGTTCGTCAATGGGATCGCCTTCAAAGAGCTTGCTATAGGCATTCTGTATAAGCTGCCTTGCAAAGTTTGGGCCGTAGCCTGCCTCTACAAACATGTCTCTAGGTTTATTACGTTCCATCGTCCTATCCTACTGAAGTAAAACAAAAACTTTATTTCAAAATAAATAAATTATGGATAGAAAAATGAGAGGTATTATGTCTGATGTATTGATTTTGGGTTATGGCCCGGCTGGTGTGTCCGCTTCCCTGTATGCCCTGCGTGCAGGTCTGGATGTTCAACTGGTGGGTAAGGATAGTGGGGCCCTTGGAAAGGCTCATTTGATACAAAATTATTACGGTTTGGAGAAACCTCTGACCGGTGAAGAATTGCTCCAGGTTGGTAAAAAACAGGCGCTGGATCTGGGTGCCAAAATTGCCGAAGATGAAGTGACCGACCTGATGTTCAACGGTTCCGAATTTGTGGCCACGGGCTTGAACGGCGAGTATCACGGAAAGGTCTGTATCATGGCCACAGGCGCTGCCCGCAAGAAACAGCCCCTGCCGGGAATGGCCGAAATGGAAGGCCATGGCGTAAGCTATTGCGCAGTGTGCGATGCCTTTTTCTACAGACAGAAAAACGTGGCTGTCATGGGAAGCGGCGAGTATGCCCTGCACGAAACCATGGAACTTTTGAACGTGGTGAATTCCGTGACCCTTCTGACCAATGGGGTTCCCCTGACGGCAAACTTCCCTGAAAATGTGAAGGTGGTTGACCGCAAATTGAAAGGTCTAACTGGAGAAGGTTCCTTTAAGGGTGTCGTTTTTGACGATGACTCCACCGCTGAATTTGACGGCTTGTTCGTTGCGCTGGGAAGTGCCAATGCGACGGATCTGGCTTTGAAGGCTGGCGCCGCTTTTGACCAGGGCAAGCTTGTGCTGGACGAAGATCTGCAGACCACGATTCCTGGGCTTTATGCGGCTGGCGATTGCACCGGCGGCATCTTGCAGGTTTCTGTGGCTGTGGGCGAAGGCGCTCGCGCTGCAATGGCTGCTATCAAGTACCTTAGGGAAAACCGCTAGGATTCAGCCTTGGTTGCCGTTCGTCGCATAACCCTGCTGACTAATCCGGACGTCTGCAATTTGCGCTGCCCCCTGTGTTTCCTGTATCAGCGGAGGGCGACCTTCGGTGAAATTTCTGGAATTACCGGGGAGATGCCTTTTGACGTGGCCAAGGCGGCCATTGAAAAATATGGGTTGACGCAGGATGAAAACGGCAAACGGATTTTACGAGAAGTAATTCCCAGCACCATGGGCGAGCCCTTGCTTTATTCCCGCTTTGAGGACCTGCTGGAATTGTGCGGTTCCCTGGGGGTGCCCATGAACTTGACCACAAACGGGACCTTTCCTGGAATGTGGAATGAAAACGCCAACATGATCCGCTTGCTGCAGGGTTGCAGCGATATCAAGGTTAGCAGTCTTGCTTCGGAATGCTTTGATGGCTGGAAGCGGAATGTGGAACGTCTGTTGAAAATTCGGCAGGGCTTGCCTAAGGCGGCCTCCGTTTCGATTCAGGTGACTTTACATCGAAAAAATCTGATGATGATTCCCGAATTGATTGCCTGGGCGACCGTTATTGGCGTTGAACGGATCAAGTGGAATATGGTGGTTTTCCTGAGTGAGGCCGATGTTCTGTTGCGGCGTGAATTTGAGCTGGACCGGAGTGTAGGCGAACTGCGGGAATACATTTTAAATTGCTGCAGAATGTGCGGGAGTTCGCTGAGAAACGAGGGTAGTGTATTTGCCTTGACCTCTGGCGAGAACGCCCGCGGATATTCTCTTGAGGCGGGAACTTGCCCCTTTGCAGAAGAATTGTGGATTTTGCCCGACGGCTCGGAACAGCATTGCCCCAATCCCGAAAGACGTTTTGGAAATAAGGAAGCGCCGGAAGCCAGGTGCTGTTTTATTAGGTAAATTTGAGGGACTTGAAAGTCTAATTTTTTAAGGTTCAGTATGAAATTTCGTGGATTTGTCGTAGGCGTGATTTGCCTTATGCTTGTGGGAACATCTTTTGCCGCCCCAAAGGCAAAGAAAAATGAAATCAAGGATAAGCGGGATAAGCAGAGCTACCGCACCATTACGGTGGATAACCGCGTATGGATGGCCGACAACCTGAATTTTAAGACCGAGGGCAGTTTCTGCTACAAGGATGAAGAAGATCAGTGCATGGCTTATGGACGCTTGTATACTTGGGAGGCTGCTCAGAAGGCCTGCCCCGCAGGCTTCCGTCTGCCAACTCATGAAGATTTTGAAAGCTTGTGGACTGCGGCCGGTGCCGACTTTAACGCAGGCTACCTGCTAAAGACGGATTACGGCTGGAATGGCGATACCAATGGGAACGATACTCTAAAGTTTAGTGCCATGCCGGCGGGGAATCGTTTTGACGATGAGACTTATGGCAATATGATGAAGTTTGCCTTTTTCTGGAGCAGCGACGATAAGCTGGAAGGGATTGCTCCGGGGAGTGCCCGTGTGTGGTATCTGACCAGCAAGAGCATGGCCTTTGGGTATATGAGCAAACCCAAGGAATTCGGATTTTCTGTGAGATGCGTGAAGTAGGGGTGGACTGCTAACTGAACGGCGCGAGATGAGGCTACTTCGTAGCCTCTGACGCTTCACCTCGGCCATAAAAACGAAGAAGACCACTCTTTGAGTGGTCTTCTTCGTTCTAGTCGGAATAGCGAGATTCGAACTCACGACCTCTTGCTCCCGAAGCAAGCGCTCTACCAGACTGAGCTATATTCCGTTTTGGTGAGACCAAATATAGAATGTGTCAGGAACTTTTTAAAGGGGTTTAGGGTAAAAAAATCATTTTTTTGCCCTGGGCTTGCCTTTTGAGTTGAGTTTTGGGGTGGGTTTGCCTAGTTTTATGATGCTGGATCCGGCGTTGTCGGGTTCTACCTTGTAGAGGGTAATGCGGTTGCTCCATTCGGAACGGGCCTTGCGGTCGATAATATGCTTGACGTTGCCGTATTCGGGGTTTCCGCCGCCGTGGATGACTCGGAGGACGCTGAGACCGGCAATGAGCAGGTCATCGATGCGGCGCTCTACGGCTGCTGCTGCTTCGTCGGAGGTCATTCCGTGGAGGTCGATTTCGTCTTCGGGGACGGGAAGATCCCAGCTGGAGGGGCTGCGGCGCATTTTCTTGCCGCGGGGGCCGCGGGTCTGGGGGCGAGAGGCAAGCTCAGCTTCTTCTGCCTGCTGGCGAGCCTTGTCCTTGTCTTCCATGCGGTGGTTCATGATCCATTCTAGCTGAAACTTTTCATCTTCGTTCAGATCCATAAGTGCGTCCCTTCTTTTTAGCGGCACCAAATGTAGAAAACAAACGTTTTTTTCCCAAATGTTTTTGGATGTTTTTATTCTTGTTAGCGTTTTTAAATTATACGTCCATCAAATAAATAAAGAAGACTGTTCTTATTACTTATATTTGAGGCGTTATTTTTTCATAGGAATCGGATTATGGTTCGTAACGCTTTTAAGATGGTGGTGGCCCTTGCCTTGGCCATTTCTTCTGTGGCTTTTATGGGCTGCTCGGCTGGTGGTGATGATGCCTTGGCAAACCGCGTGCACAAGGTTTCTGACTTGGCCCACAAGAAGGTGGGTGTGCAGATTGGTAACACCGCCGATATTTATGCTTCTGAATATG
>NZ_MWQG01000044.1:0-23340 GCF_002210365.1 Fibrobacter sp. UWH1 | reverse complement strand
AGAGAATCATCTAGCAAGGCAGCCTAAATGCTTCCACACATGTTGATGATGCCTCACATTTTTTAACAATAAATGTTCCGAATTGCACAGCATCACATTTAGGATTTACTAATAATAGAGTAATATTGTCCCAGGAAGGGCTTAAACCATTTCCCATAATGGCGTCTTTTAATTCACTTGTTGATTCGTCTATTTTTTTTTCCTATTTTCCCAAATCCTTTGGTCATATCGTTATGTAAAACCTTTTCCCCTTCCGTCATAACCAAATCAATATAGTCGGCAAAGTCCGTTAAAATAGACACAATAGCATTCTTGAAAAAATGTCTACAAATTATATTTAGAGTTTTATCATACCCCTTTTCTTGTATATATTTTTGTGCAATTTCTTCAATGGCATTTTTCTCTAATTTTGAATAAGTGAAATCTGATTTATCGCTTTTCTTGAATTCTTCTAAAAGAGCTTGAACTACTGGATCATCAGAATTCCATTTCTTTTTATGTATTTTTCTCCATTTGAAAAAACTTTTAATTGAAGTCCATATTCCCCCACGAATAGCTTCTTCACAGGTAACAAAGGTTCCAATAATAGTAAAAGTAAGTGAAAGCATTTCCATCATTATTCCTTTATTTTTTAATAGATACTTTATAATTTCACCTCTTCTCCACGGTTTCTATCTCTTCGGCATCGGTGATGCCGTAGAGTTGATAGACGAGGGTGTTGACTTGCGCTTCGAGGGTGGCGATATTCCTTTGGATTGCTTCGTCACTTACTTCACTGGATCCTTCGACTTCCCCTATCGCCTTCGGCTCCAGGGTCCGCTCAGGATGACACGAAGCTTGCTTTTTAGCGGCGATGATTTCATCGGCGAGGGTGGCGAGTTGTTGCAGGAGTTCCGCGTTGTCAAGGGGGATGCGGAGGTTTTCAAAGTAGGTGGTACTTATATTTCGCGCGCCGCCATTGAGGACTGGGCAGTTATACTCAATCCAAAGTTTGACGAGATTAGAATTGAATATGGCGAGGAGCGCCTTGAGGAACGTTCCCTTCGGCAAGCTCTGAAAACTTTCTTTTTCAGAGATGATGTAGTTTTTGTTATTGCACATCATCCCCAGTTCATCATAAGTAAAAGAAAACAACGACGTGATTTCGGGATAAATAATCTTCGGTTTGCTAAAATCCTCTAAATAAGCACAATTGCGTAGATTGTATGGCGTATCGCCTTTATCCCCACGTTTAACCAGCTTATCTATAAATTGATCAAGATGCTTTTTTATTGCAGGATATTCATCAATATTGATGGGCGCAATGTTCCTTTCTTTTATTCCGTTATGCGGATTGATTAGATACTGATCACTTTCCGTTACCCATGCGTTAATGTCTCTGCCGCGAAGCAAGGGCTTTATGAGTTCTTCGCTCTTGGGGTCTTCAGCAATGAGTTTTTCTCTCGTCTTTCCGTCAATAAAGAATGCGTCGTTGAATCCGGTCTTGATGCCATAATTAATGGTAATCGGCATATCTTTCAGAGCCGTGCCAACATTCATTTTCTGCAATACGGAATCGTGAAGTTTGTTGCGGATGCTCCATTCGCTTGCACCAAAATTTTCTGCCGGGAACTCGAATGTCGCGGCATTGACTTCTTTTTCAAATTCGCCGTGATAGTTCTTGCTGTTCAGCGAACACGCCAAAACCGGCATCTTGTCGCCGGACTTTTGCGATACGAATATGCACACGTAAATGGTCGCATCGGCAAAGAACTGGACATCGCCAAAATTGAGAATTTTTTTGAGCGATGTTTGGCTCATGAATTGCCGCAGTTCCTTGCCGTAATCCACGAGCATCCACTTGTTCGGCATAATGAACGAGAAATATCCGTTCTTTTTCAGCAGGCTGTAGGCACGTTCCACAAAGAGGCAGTAAAGGTCTGCGGACTTGTTGTAGCAACTGTAATCCCGTTTGCTGTAAACGTCGCTCATCTCGCCCATGCTCTGGAGTTGCACATACGGCGGATTTCCGATGATGGCGTCGAAGCCTGTAAAGCGGCCTTCGTCGTCGAGGATTTCTGGGAATTCGAACATCCATTCAAGCGAGTTGGAAAAATCAATATCGTTGTTCTTGACCACGTTTCCGAAGAGGTCGATGCTGGGCGGCTCCTTGAGTTGCGACTTGAGACCAGCAATGTTCAGGCGAAGCTGTTGCTTGTTGTAGCTCGTTCCGCCCGCCTTGTAATCTTGAACGTTTTTCCTGTATTCCTTGAGTTTCGCGGCGAGTCCGTTTTTCTTGTCGGCCTTGTCATCTTTCTGCAAAAAGTCCAAAACGACATGCCCGTTCTGCACGGGGTATTTGCTCAGTAACGAATCGCCGACTTTGATATTGATGTCGATGTTCGGGAGTGTCTGAAGTTGTTTGTAGTCGCTTTCCTTGGTGTAGTAGGCGTTCTTCAAAAGTTCAATCCAAAGGCGCAAACGGCAGATGTTCACGCTATTGGGGTTCAGGTCAACGCCGAAAAGGCAATTCTCGATAATGCGACGCTTCTCGTTGAACAAAGCTTCTTGATACCGCTGGCTTTCTTCGTTGCCGGGCTTGTATTCAAACGGTTCGCCCTCGTCATCAACAACAGAAAGTTCGTCGTTATCAACTTTCAAAATCAGGTCGCGGCGTTTGATGCGTTTGCCGTCCGCATCGCACAAAATGTTCAATTCCGATTTGATTGCAAGCAGGCGATTAAGGGCCGACACCAAGAAATGCCCAGAGCCCACGGCCACATCGGCAACGCGGATATCATCAACAATTTCGTTCGCTTCTGAAATATCTTCAATCTTGTCCGAGACATCTTCCAAATTTTCGCATTTCCAGGACTTTTTCTCGTTGAACTTCTGCACTACCGTCCGTTCCAGCACATCGCGGGCCATGTAGTCGGTGATGAACCCTGGCGTAAAGAAACTGCCGTCTTTGTAGCCGTTGATTTTTTCGAAGATGAGTCCGAGAACCGACGCGTTGATGAGCGTCTTGCTCGTAGAGGTCACGCCGCCTTGGGCATCGCTTGCAAAGTTGTACGCATCGAGGAACTTGAAGATGTAATCCAGATTCGGGAGTGTACCTTTTGCGCGTTTGCCGCGTTCGTCCTTCAAAACGGTCTTGTTGAAAATTTCCATCTGGGCATCGGGAATGCCTCGGATTTTCAGGTGCTTTTCGTCTTCGGTCGGCTCGAACAGTGAACTGTTCAGGTAAGGGACGTTCGGGTAACGCTTGAGCACGTCTTCGTCGCGATCCTCGATTTTCTTGCCGAGTACCTTGAAAAAGAAAATATTCAGTTCGTCGAAGTTCGCTATTTTGTCTGTACTCATGAACCGGTACGATGCATCGCCCTTTTGATACATGAGGATTTGCGATTCGACAAGTTTCAGGAACAGCAGGCGGTTCACCCATGTGATGCAGAGACGGAGTGCCATCGCCTCGCATTCTTCCTTGTTCGGGAAATCGTCTTCAAGCTGGTAGATGGCACTTTCGAGGAGACTCGCCTTGTCGCGATTTGCGGGGTTCTTGCGTCGGATGACTTTCTTGCCGCCCTTATCTTCTTTCACTTCTTCGAGGCCGATGATGTGCAAGAGTTCCGCATAAAAATTGCGGTCAAGGCTGTTGCTGTCGTTTGCAAAAGGTTTCGCGAGGAGGGTTTCCGGGGAGAGGAATTTGTAGAGAGGGAGGAGCTTTTTAGATCCTTCGACTCCGCTTACGCTCCGCTCAGGATGACACACTGCATTAGATTGCTTCGTGGAGTTTATCCCGAACTTTGATCCGGGACTCGCAATGACGTTCTTGCAAGCATCTGCAAGGCTGAAATGCACGACGTTGATGTCGCAGGAGGCGAGGAAGTCGTCGATGGCGGGTTTCGCGATTTCGTTGTAGAAATCGGAGGTCTTGTTGCCGCTCATCTGATTCGCCTTGAATTTTAGGAACTGATCGTATATCGGTTTCGTCTTGTTCCCAAAATAGCGGATAAAGTCTTTTACGTCGAAGAAATACCATTCGTCAAAATTCGTGATGGCGAGCCACTTGATTTCGTGATTGCCCGATTGCACGTATTCCAGCATAAAGTAATAGACGAGTTCCTGCAACGATTTTACGTTCGGGTGCTCCGCCGAAAACATTTCCGCAACATTCGTCGGCGACTTCGCTTCGATAATCACCGCCGGCTTTGCACTTGCCGTATTCCCGTTAAAAATTGCAAGGTCTATCGGGCGGTTGACCTGCACCGAATAATCAGGTTCAAAAATCTTGCGTAAAAAATTCCAGATTTCGCCCTTGTGGTATTCTTCGTCCCGCGCTGCGTTCCGCTTGCTATAAAGATTCTTGAGCGAAAGCTTGAAATCCTCCATCTTTTCGACGGAAACAGGGAGCTTGAGGAACGCGGAATTGACGGACTTTTTAGGCGAAATGAACTTGATTGACATACAAGGGGAAATATACCCTTTTTGAAGACAAAAGATGGCAATTTCAAGGTTTCCGAGGCAAATCTCGTTTATTTTTGCAGTCGGGGCGTTGCGGGGTGTCCCCGCTAGAAGGGGTAGCGAAAAACGCCGAAGGCGGTTGGAGCGAGGGGGAGACTTCCCCCACCAAAATAATTTTCAGAATATCGCGCGGGCCTATTGACAAACTGGTGCGGCCAGTGCGGCCGAGGCCGTCGCGCCGAAAAAGCCCGGATTTTCCCTGATAGACGAGGATTTGCTCAAGTCGCGGATATATACCATCCGCGGGGTAAAGGTGATGCTCGATGCGGACTTGGCGGAAATTTACGTTTACGCATCCGGTTGTTGGCCGTCGATGCCGGCAGATGAAGGATTCTTGATTGCAGATTACCAGACATGATCCTCAAATGTAGTTCAACAAAGGGCTAAACACCTATTAGTTGTTCCGGGAAAGACAAAAAATTCCAAAATAGGTTACTAAAACCCGCTGATTAAGACTTTTAGTGACCTTATTTTTAGTTTATATGTAATGTTTTTAGTCAATTTCCATTATCAGGCGTTTTCATTTTTGAATTCAGGTTACTAAAAGACCATAAAAAACTTGACTAGTAACCCCGTTTTTCAACAAAACCCAAATTTCTAATTAGTTTGTACAAACTCTAGGTTACTAAATGTCGTCAAAAAGCTCATTTAGTAACCCAATTTCGCAAAAACACCTTCCGTTCAACATCCAACCACAGCAATTTAAACCTTCAGCGTCCGCAAATATGCCTTATGCTCGTCGGTCACGCGGAAGCTTTCGATAGATTTCTGGATGGCCTTGTTGTGAGTCCACGGGTCTAGTTTTCGTTTTTCAATATAAGGCACAGCGTCGTCCCACTGTTTTGCAAGGGCGGTAGCGAAATACCAGGCCACTTCCATCTGCACGTAGTATTCGGGATTCGCAAGCGTAACGCCTGCGGGAGTTGCAGCAGCCACCCTCGGGTTCGGCGCCATCACCGCAGCCGACCCACTTGGAGCCCCATCCGGCAACGACTTGAACTTTGCCGTATCCACCGCGGCCACCCACTTCAAAAACTTCGGGTCGTAACGGTCATCCAGGAACAAGTCCATCAGCATGTTGATGCCGAACCGCACCACATAAGGGTGGTCCGACTTGACCCACTCCTGAATGCGTTTCAGAAATTGCGGAACATCCTTCAGCAGGGCCCGGGGCTTTTTCCCGTCGCAAATGGCCCAGTTGTCTATGTAGGGCAAAAACTGTTCCGTGCGGGCAAGGCACTCGTCAAAATCCTTGATGTGCTCCAGCAGCATGGAATGGATATGGTTTTCCTCGAAGTACTTGTGGGGAAGCGAGTCCATGAACTTGGCCACATCCGGCGCAATGGAACTGCCCACGGACTTCGCGATGGACCCACCAACGGTCCGCGCGGCCCCAGCCTGCGACTTGCCCGAAGTTTTAGCAGTACCAAAAAATTCTTTGGCCAGCTTTCGCAGTACAGGAACCCTCACCCCGATAAGGGAGTCACAGGAAATCCCCGGCACCAAGGGCAGGTGGAAATCCTTGTACTTCAAATCCTGATTTTCAAAAAGTTTCTTGACGAGTTCCCTGTGAGTCATATTCAAAAGATACTACTTCTTCGGCTTGACTCGGGCGCTCATGTAGCTAAGCACCAGGTTCTGCCACACCACATAGCAGGTGGGAGCGATGGCGGCTACGGGGCCGGCATAGAGACTTGCGATCCAGATGACCAGAGTGGTATTCTTCTGGCCCATGCTCTGGGAACTTTCGATGGGGTGCTTCTTGTCGCAGAACCAGCCCAGCACAAACTGCAAAATGCAAAGGACCAACGCCACAACGGCAAGCAGGGGCAAGGTGCCGCTATTCCACAGATCGGCAAAACCCATTTCGCGGATATCGCGGCTAGCCTTGGCAAGAATCACGAAGACGCTGAAAGTCCAGATGAAGATGGTGTACTTGGAGAATTTCGCCACCTTGTCGGCAATTTCCGGGTAGAAGGAGCGGACCCCAAGAGCCAAGGCCAACGGGATAGAAATAATCGGCTGGATAGAATTGAAGATTCGGAGGGCGATTTCAGCAAAACCCGCCTCGGAACCGGTCAGGTAACCATATATAATAGGGATGCTGAAGCAGGCGATCAAGTGCCCACTTAAAAAGATCTTCAAAGCCAGCACCGGGTTTCCGCCCAGCATCTTGGCCATGGCAGGAGCCGCATTGGCCGGCGGGCAAAGGCAAATGATGGCGCCACCCAGAAGAACGTCACGGGGCAGGCCGAAAACTTCTACGCTAATCCACAACAGAGCCAACAGCAGCATGCTGGCGATAAAGGCGCGAACCTCGATCTTGAAGGTATAACCATGTTCCTGGGGCGGGACCTTGCCGATGAAGGTCAACAGCATCATGGTTCCAATCTGGAAAGGGAGGGTCGGCGCAAGAACGCTGGCCTGAGGCAACAAAATGCCAAGAATAATGGCAATCGGCATCAAAATAGCGCGCAAATTCTTCATAACGGCGCGCAATTTAGAAAACGTCCCCCCCCTCGGCAAGGCTCGACACCCTCCCCCAAATTACTATCTTTGTCCCCATGTTACATTCTAGGTACCAAGCCTTCGACTATCTCGAAAAGGCCTTTGAAAAGAAGAAGAAAAACGGAAACCCCATCTTGATGATCGTGTCGGGTTACCTCTCCCTCATTACCTTGGGGGCCTTCCTTCTCTCCATGCCCTTCGCCCAGCGCGAACCCATCGGCGTTCTGGACGCCTTCTTTACGGCAACCTCCGCCGTTTGCGTCACCGGGCTTTCTACTATTGATATCAGCGCAAGCTTCAGCCCCATCGGCAACTGGATCCTGGTCCTCCTCATGCAAGCAGGCGGTCTCGGAATCATGACAATTTCTACGGTGATCATCCTCCTGGCAGGTATGCATCCGGGATTCAACCACCAGTCCGCCCTACTGGCCAACTACACCCAGGAAGGTAACGTGGACGCCCAGAAGATCCTGAAGGCAGTCCTCCCCTTTACCTTCATCCTGGAAGGCATCGGCGCCATCTTCTACTTCACCCAGTTTACCGAAGAAGCCCTGGTGCAGTACAGCCTCTACGACCGCATTTTCGGAAGCATCTTCCAGGCCATCAGTTCCTTCTGTAACGTAGGCTTCACCCTGTTCCCCGATTCCCTGGTCCGTTTCCAGCTGAATCCCATCGTGAACATCACCACCTGCATCCTGGCCCTGGCCGGCGGTTTCGGCTTCCTGGCCATTACCGAAATCCAGTACATGTACGACTTCAAGAAGCGAGCCTTTCGAAAAATCTCGCTCCATAGCCGTATCGCCATCAGCTTTACCCTCATTATCGTTACCGTCAGTATCGCCTTCTTTATCTTCAGCGAATGGGGCAACGTCTTCTCGGACCTGAGTTTCGGGCAGAAACTTGAAACCAGCATCTTCATGGCCTTTACCAGCCGAACCGCAGGTCTCAACTCCATCGACGTCCCAAGCCTCAGCGTCGGCTCCCTGTTCTTCTTCGTGATTATCATGCTGATCGGCGCAAACCCCGGTAGCTGCGGCGGCGGTATCAAGACCACCACCACGGCCGTGATCGCCCTCCTGGGCTTCAACCGACTGCTGGGCCGCAAAAAGACCCAGATTCTGGGCCGCACCATTCCCGAAACCACCGTCGATAAGGCCGTCCGAATCTTCGTCGTGGCCATCGTAGTTATCGTAGTCGCCACCCTGGTCCTCCTGGAAACCGAAGCCGCCGGCACCTCCAACGCCCAAGGCTCCTTCCTGAAGGTATTCTTCGAAGTGGTCAGCGCCTACAGCACCTGCGGACTTTCCATGGGACTTACCCCCGACCTGTCCATCCCCGGCAAGATCGTGGTCTGCACGGTCATGTTCGTAGGCCGCATGGGCCCCCTGTTCCTGATTTCCGCCGTGGCGAAGAAGCAGGAAGACGGCATGTGGTACGCCGAAGAAGACATTATGGTCGGCTAATCAACGGAAAGCCTAAAGGTTAAAGGATAAAGAGACTGGATGCACCTTTAAACGTCACCTTTACGCTTTAACCTTTCCTCTATTTGCTATTTTTGCCCACATGGCTTCTAAACAATTTGTAGTTATCGGCCTGGGTAACACCGGCTATTTCCTGGCCCGTCACCTGACCGCACTCGGTCACGATGTGATGGTTGTGGACCCCAGCCCCGAAAAGATCCAGGACATCTCTAACCAGGTGGCCCAGGCAGTTGTTGCCGACGGCACCCGCAAAAAGCAGCTCCAGTCCCTGCCCCTCGCCAAGGTGGACAGCGTCATCTGCTGTATCGGCGAAGACCTCCAGGCCTCCCTCCTCACCGTCCTGAACCTCCGCGAACTGGGCGTCAAGCACATTATCGCCAAGTCCAGTAGCCCCGCCCACACCACCATTCTCGAAAAGCTGGGCGTCGCCGACATTTTCCACCCGGAACGCGACATGGCCATTTCCCTGGCCGAACGTCTCAACCGCCCCAACATGCTGGACTACCTGCCCTTCATGGAAGGTTTCTCCATCGTGGAAATCGCCTGCCCCGAATCCTTCTGGGGTAAGACCCTCAAGGACTTGAGCCTCACCCACAAGTACGGCATCCAGGTGATTGCCATCCGCGACCCCCTGGAACCCACTCCCAAGATCGGTAACATCGCCGACTACCCCCTCAAGGAAAACGACGTGCTCCTGGTCATCGGCTCCAACGAAGCCCTGGACAAGTTCAAGGCTTAATTATATATAGGTTAGCAGGCCTGTCCCGCATACCTTTAAAAAAAAGAAAGACCCCGGTAGGAACCGGGGCCTTCTTTACTTATAGAGAACAAGTTCACTTGATTCCGCGCATGGCCTAGTGCCCTGAACACTTCGGGCAGGTACCGAACAGGCTCAACTGCACCGCACTCAGGTTAAAGCCCTGGGGCAGCATGGTCGAACAGTCCGGCGGAGGCGACATCAGGTCAAAGACATTGCCGCAGCACTTGCACTTGAAATGGCAATGGGGGCTGCAGTCGGCGTCGTAACGCAGGTAGCCCTCGCCAAAGTCAAGAGTAAGCACCAGCCCATTATCGCTAAGCAACTGCAGCGTATTGTACACCGTAGTGCGGGACAGCGAAGGGTTTTCAGGCAACAAGTCCTGATAGATGGTATCAACTGTAGGGTGAGTCTTTACGCCCCGCAGGTAATGAAGCACAGTCACCCGCTGCACAGAGGGGCGAATGCCTTTGCTAGTCAGAATATCTGCAGTCTGCTTCATAAATCCTCACGCTAAAGTCATTGCGGCATCCGCCGCGACCCTAGTTACTTGCTGAAATAACGGTTCAGGAGACCTTCGAAAGCGCCACCGTGACGTGCCTCGTCCTTGCACATTTCGTGGACGGTGTCGTGGATAGCGTCGTAGTTCAGTTCCTTGGCGCGCTTGGCGAGAGCCAGCTTGCCTTCGGTTGCGCCGGCTTCTGCAGCAACGCGGAGCTGGAGGTTCATCTTGGTGTCGGCGTGAACCACTTCACCAAGGAGTTCAGCAAACTTTGCGGCGTGTTCGGCTTCTTCGAAAGCGATGCGCTTGTAGGCTTCAGCCACTTCGGGGTAGCCTTCGCGATCAGCCTGACGGCTCATGGCAAGGTACATACCCACTTCGCAGCATTCACCGTTAAAGTTTTCGCGAAGACCCTGCACCACTTCGGGATCCAGACCCTGGGCGATACCCACCTTGTGTTCGTCAGCGAAAACAGTCTTTACGACCTTTGCGCCGTTAGAGGCGGCAGTTGCTGCAGATTCGCCTTCGCAAACGAAAGCGGCCTTCTTAGCCTTGCAGAGGGGGCATACTTCCGGAGCTTCTTCACCCATGTGGATGTATCCGCAAACCTTGCACTTCCAAACCTTCATATGATTCTCCTTCGGCCCTTGCCGGGATGTGCGCAATGCCTATTGCCATAAAACCATCGCGCGGGTTAATTGGGTTCTGCATATTAGATTCACCATCCGGAAGATCCGTTGCAAACCTTTCTGCACCACCATTTTTGTAATCATTACAAATTTAAATCAATTACAATTAGTTGCCAAGACCTTTGATGTACTTTTTTTTATTATTACAAGAATCAACAGCCAGCCCGAAACAGAACTCCCCAAAAGGATTCCATCCGTCAAGCAGTTGATTTACGTATACAAAAAAAGAGCCCCGCATCTTTGCGGAGCTTCTTCAAAAATCAGCGGTTCGAATTCTTGCTTATTAGAACACCGGACGTTCGATAGTCGTCTTTTCAGTCTTCGTTTCGCCACGAGCCTTCTTTTCGGTGGCAAGCTTACGATGGACAACGGTACCGAGAACAAAGTAGCGCCCGTCCTTCTGAATAATGGAAACGTCTACATCGAGAGTCTTCACGGAGAACCACTGCTGGAACATGTTGCGGTAGTTTTCCTTGAGGGTAGAAGTTTCATCGATGGTGGGAGCGCCACTGGACTTGCCATACTTCAAGGTGAACTGGTCAGACATGTAACCTGCAGCCTCGAAGGACTTACTCAGCCGGGCACGTTCAACACGACCAGTCCGAATTTCAAAGGAATAGAACTTGTCGTTCTTATTGAAAATGAAGTCGACCTGCACCGGAAGTTCGCCGAAGTTGTAGACGGGGATAACGATATGATCACCTGCAGCACGCTGACCAAAAGGTTCATACCCCATCTTCATCACTTCTTCAATGACTTCTTCACGGGAAGATCCAAAGGGGATACCGGCGAAATCGTTACCATGCTGAGCAAACACTCCTGTAGACAGAAGTGTTGTCAATATCACAATGAAATATACGATACGTTGCACGGCGGTCTCCTAAAAACCAATGTAAAAGATAGTAAACTTTTGTTAGATTGCACCCCCATTGACAATTTTTTTTGTGTAAAAACGTGTTTTAGCTATATTTTGAGCATGTCTAGCACATTTGGTAAGATTTTTTCCGTTACGACCTGGGGTGAATCCCATGGCGCAGGCGTAGGCTCCGTCCTTGACGGTTGCCCTGCAGGACTCCCCCTCGACGAATCCGACATCCAGGCCGAACTGAACCGCCGTCGCCCCGGTCAGAACAAGATGACCACCCCCCGCGACGAAAAGGACCAGGTTCGCATCCTTTCTGGCGTTTTTGAAGGAAAAACAACGGGTACACCCATTTCCTTCGCAGTCTTTAACGAAGACCAGCGCAGCCACGACTACGCCGAAATCCAGAAGTGGTACCGTCCGGGCCACGCCGACCTGTGCTACGACCTGAAGTACGGTTTTAGAGACTACCGCGGCGGTGGACGCAGTTCCGCCCGCGAAACCATCGGCCGTGTTGCCGCTGGCGCCGTAGCCAAGAAGCTCTTGAAGCAGGTGGCAGGAACCGAAATCATCGCCTGGGTCAACTCCATCGGCGAAGTGGACTGCGGCCCCCTGGACCTGAACACCCTGACCCTGGAACAGATCGAAGCCTCTCCCGTCCGCTGCCCGGATCCCGCCGCCAGCGCCAAGATGGAAGAAGTGGTCATGGACGCCCGCACCAAGTGCGACAGCGTAGGCGGAACCGTCTGCCTGCTGGTCAAGAATCCGCCGGTCGCCCTGGGCGAACCGGTTTTCGACCGCCTGGATGCCCTGCTGGCCCAGGCCATGCTCTCCATTCCCGCCAGCAAGGGTTTCGAGATCGGTAGCGGTTTTGCCGCCGCCCGCATGCACGGCAGCGAACACAACGACGAACTGTTCTTCGACGGCCACAACTACCACACCAAGACCAACAACGCAGGCGGTTCCCTGGGTGGCATCAGCAACGGCGAACCCATTTACTGCAAGGTGGCCTTCAAGCCCACCGCCACCATCAGCCAGAACCAGAACACGGCCGGCCGCGGTGGCGAAAACGGTCAGCTTCTGGCCAAAGGCCGTCACGACCCCTGCGTGGCAGTCCGCGCTCCGGTGATTGTTGAAAGCATGGCCGCCCTGGTCCTGGCCGACCTGTTCCTGCAGCAAAAGAGACACTGTCTGTAGGGTATAGGTAGTAGACAGTAGGAAGTAGACAGTCGGGCGCACATGTGGTGCTTTTAGGTCAATCTGAAAAATGAAATCAGTTCGACGGAACCTTCTTAAAATAGCCGCCGCCTGTTATAGGGCGGCGTATTTGCTACACCATAAAGTTGCCCTGCGCCCCGACCTCACCCTCCCAAAAAAACTGGGCTCCACGAAGCTGATCGTGGTGGGCAGTTACCGCACCGGCGGCGCCGGCAAGACCCCCTTCTGCCTCTGGCTGGCCAAGCGATTGTCACAGCCACAAAACGGGCCCCACACCAAGGGCAGCGCCATCCTCTGCCATTCCTACGCCTACGACGAAATCCAGATGCTCCGCGAAGAAATTGAATCCCTAGGGGATGGGGGTAAGCAGACCGGTACGTCTAATTTTATAGAGGTCATCGGGACAGGAAACCGCCATCGCACAGTCCTGCAGCTTTTACAGCGGGAGACTCCGCCCGCATACATCATCTGCGACGACGGCTTTGAAGACAGCCGACTTACGGGGGCAGTCAACATTATCTTGCGGTGGAAGGAAGACCTTCCCTCTGAAGGTGGCGGCATCGGGCAGCTATGGCCCGCAGGCCCCTGCCGAAGCCTTCCCGAGGACCACCCTCAAGGCGAAAGCACACTGAACCTCTCTTGCGAAGACCACATTGAATTTCACATAGACCGCATCGCAAATGCTCAAGGCGAATCGCTTCCTCAATCCCTGGGGCGTTTTCATCGGGCAAGAGCCGTGTGCGGAATCGGTTCCCCAAAACGTTTTTTAAAGGACCTGGATTCCTTCGGGATTCCTACGGTGGACAACCGCCTCCTGAAAGATCATGACCGCAGCTTCCCTAAAAAATTGGCAGCACTTCTTGAGCAGTTCCCCGGAGACGCAATCATCATCACGCAGAAAGACGCTTGTAGACTCGACGAAAAAATGCGGAACCATCCCAACGTCTTTACCGTTTACCAAAAAGTTAGCGTTTCCCTTTCTGCAATCCACCATATAGACCTGTTGCTCGCGGGATCGTAGTCCCAGACAAACTGCATTTTTTTCAAAAAGAGGTTTGTTTCCCTTTTTCAGTGTAAAGGAGTTTTTTCAGTTGTTATATTTTTACCACTAGGAAGGATAATATGACACTGACTCAACGTATTTCGGAATTATTGCAGGCACTGAACAACGGCATTCCCGAAAGGGAGACCTGCATCCAGCTTGGATTTCTCGCTACGGTGACTAGCGAACCCTTCTTTATCTATGGCCGCGCCGGTTCCGGAAAGACCATGCTTACCGATCGTCTAGCCCAGACATTCAAGGCATCCAACCACCTCAAGATTAACCGCCATACACAGCAGTTACCCGAGGATCTGGGAAAGTACGACTTTATCGCCTTCCAGGATTTCAATCCCGCCGACGACGTGGCCAAGGAAAACATCCAGATTGCCCTGCATAACCGCAAGGGCGCCGCACTGACAATTTCCAGCGACCAGCGTCCCGAGAGCGTGCTGAACCGCGCCGAAATTGCGGACCAGATAACCCTGACCATTTCTTTGCCCGACAGTCTTTCTCCGGCAGCCCTCTGCGATTTGCTACAGAACCTGGACCGTCTCGAGAACGTATCCATTCCTGAAGCATTGACCGTTTCCAAGGAAGAGCGCAAACAGTGGTGCGAAGAAATCAAGAAGGTAGAACTGAGCCACGAAACATTGCGCGTCATTAGCCACCTGGCAGAACTTTGCGACCAGAGCGACATCTACGTTCCGATCCGCAAGTGGCTCGCCCTAGCCAACATCGCCAGAGCCATCGCATTCTTTAACGGACGCAAGCAGACCGTCATTACCGACATTCTGTTCCTGGGCATGCCGATCTGGGGCAAGGCAACGTCCAACAGCACCATTACCGAAAATTTCCCCGGTATCGTAAAATCTGTCATGATGAGCGAAATTCCCGAAATGCTTCATGAGCCTTACGACGCCAAGACTTTGCACAGCAAGGTGAAGACCTTGCTCCACAGCAGCAACAACCTGTACGAAACAAAGATGTTCAACAACGAGCCTTGCCTTTCGTACCGCATTACCATTGCCGGCGAACCTACCCCTTTGTACGTTCCGTTACGTTATGTAGAATCCGACGAGGATTTCAATCCGTTTAACGAACTTAAACAGGTAGAAACTCGCGTCCGCTGCAACTACCATGGAACTTCCAGTTGCACCATTTCCATCGACTCCTCCGTGAAGAACGTGGGTCTCCGCAGTTCCATGTCACGAAACCTTTCGGCAACCGCAAAGTTCGAAGACTTCGCCACGCTGCCCAGCTACATCCTCAAGGAAAACGACCCCCAAGTTGCCGCCGAAAAGAAGGTCAAACTGGAAGAGTACAAGAAGGAAGCGGTCGCCCAGACCGAAAAGCAGACAAAGTATTTGTTCGCTCTTAGGGACCTTTACCAGGCCAACAAGGCCCTGCGAGAAAATCTTTTCTGCAACAAGCAGCTGTTTGATTCCATCCAGGGCGAAGTCCGTTCCATCTTCGAGGCAAACAACGTTACAGCCAACACGCTAAAGGAAACCCTGGAACTTTTCAAGAGCCTGGGCAAGACTTCGGCCACCTAGGGCCAACAACATTGTTGAATGTTTTACTTACGGAGCGCGGCCTTAGAGCCGCGTTTTTTTATACGATAGACGAGACGTCGTCAGGAACGACAGGGCGTACCACCAGCATCACCGCATTCTGGGAAACGATTACATAACGTTCGCCGTTCACTTCTAGTTCCGTACCGCTGGCATGGAGGTACAGAGCCTCGTCACCTTCTTTCACCTGGAGGGGTACGTAATTCACGTTATCACTGGATTCTCCGCGGAATACGGCATCAGGATCCTGGCTGGCAGGAATCGGGTACCCCGGGCCAACCTTCACCACCAATCCCGTATGCACCGCATCATGTTCCTTGACACTGGGCGGCAGGTAAAGGCCACTTCCGGTCTTGTTGGCAGATTCAAGGGGCTTGATTAAAATACGGTCTCCAATGACCACGATATTCTTCAACGGATTCAGCATACCCTAAAGATAGAATTTCTTTTTCTCTATATTTACAAGGTGATCTTTATCGTTCTATGGACAGCCATCATTGCCTTTTTGGCCACCTACCTCCTGAAAAGCCCCAAAGTCAGGAGTTGGCTTAAGGTATTGATCCGGGCAAAGCTCCTTAGGCGGGTAATCATCTGCACCACAGTCATCATAGCGGCAATCATCATCGCCTACAAGGTACATCCGGTTCCCGAAATCCAGTCCACCGATGACCATTCCGTATTCATGGAATACTCCGCAAAGGCGGTCCACAAGATTGCCTCTACAGAAAATCTGACCTTGGATTCTTCCTGCGACCTGAGCCGTCCAAAATCAGAGTTGTCCTATATTCTGCCGCTAATTCTAAACACCTACGCAGACGTGGTCGATAAGCCCACAAAGCCAGTTCTTGTTCGACTTGACGACACCTTGCAAATTGAACTTCGCGGATATAAGCAATTCAAGAATCGAGGTTTCAAGCTAAAAAAGCTCCTGCAAAAGAAACTGGGAAACCGCTACAAGGTCGCCATACTTAGCGACGAGTCTACGACCCACACCTTGCAGATATCCTATGAAGGCACGCCCTGGAACAAGGAACAGCTTATAGCCCTCCCCGTTATGGAAGCCGCCAAGGAAAACCAGGTTGACCCCGCCCTTCTTATGTCTTTGATCAGGCACGTTTCCAACTTTGACTTTAACTTCAGGGGACCCAAGGATACCCACGGTCTTTTAGCCATGGGCGGCCATAAGGCACAGGATCACATTATCCACGCCAATGATCCGACTGAAAAAAAGGATCCCGAAATAGATGGACTGAATCAGATTTTCGAGGGAGCCAAAAGGTTGGGCAAACAGCTACAGGTTCTTAGTCTCGAAAATACAATCGCCACTTTTTACCCAGAACAGGGAATGAACTACACCGACGCCCAATGGACAAAATCACCCCTCATCAAAAGTTGGGTGGACCAGGTCATGGCAGACATCCAGTTCTATCACGAAAATGGGTTAAAGCCTTTGGATTAAGGTGAACAAGGGCTAGGAGCATTTTTCTATCTTGTGCCTTCGTGATTCAAGTACAGAACGTTACAAAGTCTTTTGGCATGCAGGTCCTTCTGGATCAGGCAAGCTTTTTGGTAGGCCCCCGCGAACGCGTCGGTCTCGTAGGTAGAAACGGTTGCGGTAAGTCAACCCTTTTCAAGATGATCCTTGGCCAGGAATGCCTGGACGGTGGCGTCATCGACATTCCTAAAAAGTATACGCTGGGCTATCTGCAGCAGCACATCAACTTTACCAAGCCCACGGTTCATGAAGAAGCCTGCAGCGTGCTGAAGCCCAATGAAGACGGCTGGATTGAAGAACACAAGGTGGAAGCAATTCTCTTCGGTCTGGGTTTCGATGAAGAATCCATGCAGAAGGACCCAATGTTTCTTTCCGGCGGTTTCCAGATCCGTCTGAACTTGGCAAAGGTGCTGGCCTCCGAACCCGACATGCTTCTGCTTGACGAACCTACCAACTATCTGGACATTGTGTCTATGCGTTGGCTCAGTCGCTTCCTCAGAAACTGGAAGGGCGAAGTGTTGCTCATTACCCATGACCATCATTTCATGGATGAAGTCTGCACCCACACCATCGGCATTCACCGTCACAAGATTCGCAAGGTCAAGGGCACTGTAGAAAAGCTTCGCGAAACCATCGCCGAAGAAGAAGAAGTGGCCATGCGCACCCAGGAAAACGAGGCCAAGAAAAAGGCCCAGCTAGATCAGCTCATCGAACGCTTCCGTTACAAGGCCGCCAAGGCTGCCATGGTGCAGTCCAAGATCAAGGCCGCCGCAAAGCTTGCCACTGGTGAGCGCCTGACCCACGAACGCAATCTGGATTTCAGCTTTACCGAGGCTCCCTTCCCCGGCAAGCGTATGCTCCAGGTTCACAGCCTCCACTTTAAATACGGTGAAGGTCCCGAACTCATAACCGACCTGGAATTCGAAGTTTTCAAGGGCGACCGCATTGCCATCATAGGCCCCAACGGTCGCGGTAAAACCACCCTGCTGAACCTAATCGCAAAGGAACTGCAGCCTACCTCTGGCGAAATCTGCCACAATCCCAACCTGCAGATTAACTACTTCGGCCAGACAAACATCAACCGCCTCAATCTGGACAACACGGTGGAAGAAGAAATCGCCACCGCCATCAAGGAAGTTTCCCAGAAGAGTCGTGCCCGCGGTCTCGCAGGCCTCATGATGTTCAGCGGCGACAACGCCCTGAAAAAGATCAAGGTCCTTTCCGGTGGTGAACGCAGCCGCGTGCTGTTGGGCAAGATTCTCGCCGAGGAATGCAACCTGTTGCTTCTTGACGAACCCACCAACCATCTGGACATGGAATCCATCGAAAGCCTTATCGACGCCCTGGAAGACTATGAAGGTTCCGCCATGGTGGTAACCCATGACGAAGAATTGCTCCACGCCTTCGCCAACCGTCTGGTTGTTTTCGATGGCGGCCAGTGCCGAATCTTCGAAGGTTCCTACGCCGACTTCCTCGAAAAGGTAGGTTGGGCCGCCGAAAAGAAACCCGGTGGAATGGATGGCGAAAACGCAAAACTTTCCAACATCGATGTCACCAAGGATGCAGTTCAAGCCAAGTCCGACGTTCCTTCTGCAAAGATGGACCGCAAGGCCCGTGCCGACTACATCGCCGAACGCTCCAAGGTCATCAAACCTCTAGAAAAAGCCATCGCCAAAATTGAAGACGATATTGCCAAGGCCGAGGAACTTTCAGGCGAACTGGAAGCAAAACTTGTCACCGCCTCTGAATCCGGTGACGGCACCGCCATCACCGCAATCGCCAAGGACATGGACGACGTCAAGAAAAAGATCGACGATCTCTACAGCCAATACGAACTCAAGAGCGCCGAACTGGATGCCGCCAAGGACAAGTATCCCCTCGACTAACAGGCCGCTTTTATAGACGGACCCTGTACGAATTTCAATAAATTAAAAGCGCGGAGTTGAACTCCGCGCTTTTATAGGTTAGACTTTTATTTAGAACGCTTAATACCAAGTGTATATGTATCCTCGGTATCGCCGGCCTTCTCATTGCCTGAATAAATTCGCACCTTGGTCTTTGTAATATAGGCACCAGTTCCTACCAGGCGTCCATTTTCGCTACGGGCATTCCATTCAAAGAAGATGTTGCCAGGATTATCGTAACAGTTGGACTTTTCCGGATTTTCGGCATTGTAGAAGACAGTTCTGTCATTACATGCAATTATTCCATGAGCTTCATTCACAAAATTTCCGATATGGGAGAAGTAATAACCATCCCAGACAATCCTAACCAGAGCCAGTGCAGAATCACGGTTTGCACCAGAAGGCAAATTCATGATCATGGTAGTTGCCAATTCACCAATGTTGAATCCCAGCAACAAACCAGGCAAACCTAGGCTATCCGTAATCTCCTTGATAGTCTTGTTAGAAGGTACAGAAATGGGAACAATAGGATCTTCATAAGGCCAGGGAGTTTCACCGTTGATCGTGACCACACCGGGTACGGCAAGTTCAGTTCTCTGTTCACCCACGATACGAACCCTGGGGTTGTTCAAGTGGGCTGCGTTTCCAGAACGGTCCTTGAGAGTTCCGGGAGTCAGACGGACATAATCACCAACGGCAGGTAATGTCCCTTGAGGAGTTCTATTAAAGAATACAGAAACAACATTTTCCTGCTTGTTGAAAGCCACACCGGTTATCAGGAGCGAATCATTGAAATAGGCGGAATCCCTGTAGAATTCAAAGAGATCGTTGGTGTTGAGACCCGCGTGATCAGAGCCTTCACTCATGCTGATAACCACAACGCTCATATCGCTGGAGCGATTTTCGATAACCGCACTCAAGATAACCGGAGCCACCTTGTCTTCAATGGAGGTGTTCATATCCAGTTTAACTTCATCGCCGGAATCTTCATCTATGTAGGTATAATGATACCTCAAGGTACCCTCATACTTTTTATCAGCAACGCCAGTAAACACGTCGGGTTTCAAGCCTTCCGGATTGTACAAAGTAACAACAGAATCCAGAAGGACCAGAGGCCAGACATTTTCCATTCCGTTGATATTGTAGAAAGTGCTTCCGCCAAAATTCCAGGAAAGGGTATCAGGAACCACATCCTTGAAGGGCTTGCTAAAGGGAATCACCAGACTATCCACAATACCGTCGCCTGTAACATCAAACATCTGGGCAGTGGTTACGAAAGGTACGGGAGGTTCCTTGAAGTGAATATTACGCCAGATCAATTCATTGGCCACGCCATTGCCATATATGACAAAGGATCCTTCGTTAACGGCAGAATCACCCACCACATAGAACTGGGCATATCCCAGGGAATCTGTAGAAATCTCGGTAATGCGCTGCTTGTCTACACCCAGGAAACCAATAGGATCATTAGTATAAAGATTCAAATTCACGGTGCAGTTCACACTGGAGCCTTCATCCATATTGCCACAGGGGCGACTTCCAAACAGGAGCACAATTTTCAGAGGAACCGTATCAGGGTAAGTCACATGCGCCAGAAGGGTATCGTTCTTGCCACCATCAGCGCCAAGAACCGTACCACGAAGAGTCAAACCATCAGGATCCAGCAACAACAAGCTATCGCTAGGAGTAAAGACATCTACGAAGGCGATATCCGGCAAGGGATATTCCGGCACCACAAAGGTGATCATCTGATACTGTGACTGATCCGAAGCCAGGTAGCAGATCAACACATAAGTACCAGGATCCAGGAGGCGGGAATTCACAAACGCGGTGGTATCCACAGTGAATGCCGACATGTTCTCGCTAATCCAGATACCACCATAATTCAGGCCAGGTTCCAGGAGAATGCCCTCTGTAGGCAACCTTCCGCCCACCAACTTAAACACTGTCTGAGCATAGGCGGTGTCCACCTTGGTCACGCTGGAAACATCGCAGCTCAAGGACTCATCAATCAGCAACTGCTTCAGTTCATATTCAATGACACCATTGGGATTATACTTCTGCACCGGGAAGTAAGTCTTCTGGGTCTGCAGATTGATGGACGTACGCATCTTGAAGTTGGAACCCGTTGCGTTTCGTTCCGAGAAGAAAATCTGGAACGGATATTCCGTACCTTCAACCAGGCCCAAAGTATCAAGATCAACAGCACCTTCCACAGGGCTATGGCAACCGCCAATATCCACCACCAGACGGTTATTGATAAAGACCCATACATCATCATCACCACGGAATTCAAAATACTGACCCTTCACATACTTGAACTGGGCAGAAATCTTCATGGAGAAGCTGTAGTTGTGTTTACAGCCCTGAACATCCCAGTCAAATTTTGGGTTCTTGATCGTCTTGGCTGAATCCAGATATTCAAAATCGTCTAACGGATAGAAACCAGGATTAATAGGATCGTTACAACCGTTAGGAGATTCCGTCACATCAGCCAGCCAGAAGCCTTCCGCATCCAGTTTCAAATCAATATCGCGGCAGGTGGCGTTGGTATATTCCTTGCCGTCAGGGCCAACAGCAACCACTTCCGGAATGAACCACTTGTCAATTTCACGACCGGCAGAACACTGGTCCCAGGGGAAAATCAGGGAATCCACGCGAAGAGGCAAACCATCGGGGCTGAGGGTTTCCTGCACCATGCCAAGAACATGGCCACCGCAAGTCTTATACTCCTTGGTCCCCTGCACAATTGTCGTATAGGCATTACCGCCATAAATACCGCCAAAGTCAATATCGATGGCATCATCATAAGATTCACCAGCCCAGTCCAGAAGCATTGCCGAAATCTTCATGGTGGGGCAAATCCCCAGACGTCCCGGGAACACCTCGCTGAACTTCGGAGCGCTAGAAGAAAGCGGATACGGGTAAACCCAAACCGTATCATACAAGGCCATCATGGAATCCAGGGAAATGGCAGATCCCATTCCGCCACCCTCACCCATAAGACCTTCAAGAGCGTAGTACTCCATTCCGAAAGACTGCTTAAAATGAACAGACCAGTCATCGGTATGCTTGAAATAGGTACCCTGGTACCAGCCACAAGTATCGCTCTGAGTCGAATCATAGGCATTTGCAGCAATAGGACCCATCTTCACGGTATCATCAGCCACGATCATGGCCGGAGACATATTGTCCCAGGGGCTCATCAAACGGACCACCTTCGGTTCAAGGGGTGAATACAGC
Organism: Fibrobacter sp. UWH1; assembly: GCF_002210365.1. Taxonomy (NCBI): domain Bacteria; kingdom Pseudomonadati; phylum Fibrobacterota; class Fibrobacteria; order Fibrobacterales; family Fibrobacteraceae; genus Fibrobacter; species Fibrobacter sp. UWH1. The sequence goes on along the minus strand of NZ_MWQG01000044.1, from coordinate 1,565 downwards.
ACATCATAAGCCCCATTGGAGCGGGTATGAATCCAGGCTTCGTACACGCCCTGGGGGAACAAAGACGCAATCAGGGGGCGCTGAGCTTCAGAGAAGAAAGTGACCTGCGGCCATTCATTTTGACGGCGGTAGAAATTGACCACAGCCATCGTAGACTTCCAATCCTGAGACGCTGCCACGGCAGGAGAAAACTCATAACTGAACCAGAAAGGATAAGAATCCCTTTCCATGGCAGTGGGGTTATTCACAATATTGCTGCCGACGCTAATATACAGCAAGCTATCCTTGAATGTGGAATTATTGCGCCAGGGATGGTAAACATGAAGAACACGAGTAGAATCAAAGCAGGTACCCAAGGTCCCCATCGCAGCGGTGGGCGTCAAGTCACCAGAAGTGCCATCAACATAAACCGTATCGAAAGCATCCAGTGCATCAGACAGATCCAACGTACCTGCAGCAGGGACACTCATATAAGGCGTACGATTACGAACAAAATGAGCAGACTTCAACGGATTGGCCTTCATCGCCGCCGGAGAAATGGCTCCATAGAACCAACCGCAAGAGGACTTGTCATCCGGAACAAAACGCATCAGAATTGTGTCCTGACCAAAAATCATCTGCGGCAAGACCTTGTTACCCCAAGGACTCTTGAACCACACCATCTTGGAACCAGGAGCCACAAAAGAAACCGTATAGGAAGTTCCGTCGGTATACAGCCAAATTTCAACTTCATTGTTGAACATGGATTTGAAGGACATACCATCGGAAAGGTCCCACATTTCGCACTTGTTGTTGTAAGTCGTGCTGGCGCTTGCGGTATCGGAGCAAACATTGATCTTGAACCCGCCACCGTTAGGATAATCAGCCACTGTCTTATTCCAGGTATAGGAATACCAATGATCACCTTCCGGGGTCATCCTTGTGTTAGACGTTTTGCCAAAATCAGCATTCCAGCTGGTCACTTCACCGGTAATATGGTAAGTATAGACACTTTCATTACCCTTTACAGCATCATCACGATAAGGGGACTGAAGGTGAATAGTCAAAGTCGCATTAGAAACGACTGCGCTCAATAAAACCAACAATACAACAAACAAATTGTGTTTCATAAAACACAACACTCCTTTCTCAAACACTTACAAGCTAAAATAAACTCTTTATTCCATATAGGAATAAAAATAAGCGTTATAAAAGAAGTAACGTTGAGAATAACTCAAGGCATCTTTGAACTCTAAAAGCCCAATTGCATCAAAATTTCAAAACACTTTTTTGAGGGGATGAATCGTCGGGCAGGCCCCGCAAACCTGGGGACAGGCGGAAAGGCCGCCGACAGGGTACGCCTTTCCCGGTAAGCCTCCTGCGACAGCTCATGGCCTGCGCCTGGCGACGGCAGGTGCGGTGGGCCGAAGCCGCGCCCATGTACGGCGGGCGATGCCCACGTCGACGCCCCGGCGCGACGGCGATGGACATAAACAAGAAAGGGCCCCCCGAGGTTTTTCCTCGGGGGGCCCGTGAATCCAGCGGCGACCTACTCTCCCGGACCCGTAGGCCAGGTACCATCGGCG
>NZ_MWQG01000043.1:0-23981 GCF_002210365.1 Fibrobacter sp. UWH1 | reverse complement strand
TTTTTTGCATCCTTCAGATTCCGCTCGGATTATGCATTTGCAAATAGAATTCGGGTGACATTGTTAGGATAATTTTGGAACAATGGAACATAAACGACAAATGCATTGTCGCATCGGAAAAAGAGTATTTGTCTTTGAAAGATAAGTTGTTTTTCGTGGATCTATTATCTCCAATTTGTTATGCTCTTTATACTGCGCCGAATAAAAATTACGCAGATTCTTTATTTCGTTTGGATAAGAAAATCAAATTTGTTTATGTAAATTCTTTTGATATGTAAATCAACGAAGCAAGTCGTTGTACTCTTTCGACTTGGATAATGAATTTAGTTCGGAGTTGAGAGAGCTGTAACCATATTTTTCGAGCAATGTTTTTTCTTGAGAATATAGCGAAACACCAAAGCCATATCGATGATTTTTTATTGAATAACCAAGGCTTTCCAAAATGGTCGGGGCAAAATCAACAGACGTAAATAAACGATTTTTTGTTTGATTGGGAATCTTACTTGCGTTAATAAAAATGTTAATCCAGCTTCTGGTCCTATTTTGTGTTAAAAGATGTCCCATAAATAGATGGTCACCAAGAATGACGATTTCTGTGTTTGTGCCGAATTTTTGCTGATTAACCCAGTTAACAAACTCATATATTTGGCGAGAAGCGCATTTTAGGGTTGCTTTAAACAAGTCCTCTTCTGAATCGCTTAACGGTTTTTCCAGACATCTTGCATCATAAAAACCATAAGGATAATGAGTGTCGATGGTTGACAATGTTAAAGAAAATGGTCTAGATGATGATAAAGTGTCTAATATGTTTTGCGCAATAGAGTATAAGGTTTGATCGTAAAAACCGGGATTGAAATCAAAAACCTTAAACTTTTCTGCCATATTTACGAAATCAAGCAAGTTTTCCTTTTCGAAAAGTTTATCAATTCCATGATTTTCTAGGAAGACATTTGTTCTTGCGAATGAAGCGTTTGATCCTTGAAGGAATATATTTTTATAACCATCTTTTTTTAAAACATCATAGATACTAACGATGTGAGACATTTTTGCCCAGGAAATAGTATCTTGGGTGATCTTCGCTTGTATATATGGTGTTCCGGTTGTTTTTGAAATTGTGGAAGACATTGTGTTTATAGAACCCGCAATATCAAAGCTTCCAGAAAAGGTTCCATTATTTGAAAAAGAAATGTTCTGCTCAGCAAGTTGATAAAGTTCCGGGATCAATTCGCGGGGCCAATTTTCCATGGACTCCATAAGAATTAAAATGAGATTTCTTTTATCTTCTGGAACAGTTATGTTTTCTTCATTTACAACGGAGTACTCATTTTCAAAGAAATGGGAATGGTAAAGGGTTACAGATTCTTTGTTATTTAATAGATAATAGTATCTATCTATGGGGATATCTTGGGCAATTGTCGAAATATTGATTACGAGAGACAATACAAAAAAGATGGTTATGGAGGCGATATCGCTTATATGTTCACGAATTTTTTTTATTAAAGGCAATGTTCCCACAAGAAGAATTACTACCGGATAGATGTATAAAATAAAATCCTTTACGAAGTATGATATAAAGCCGCCAACAGGCATCTGCAATGTTAAAAGAACTTGCTCTGGATTTTCAAGAGGAAACGTTCTTATAGACCATAGAAGAGTCAGTCTCAAAAAAAGTAAGAAAAGAACAATTGAACAAAAAAGAAAAAAACTTTTTGAAAGGTGCCTTACGTTTTTTAGAATGAAAACGATTCCAAAGAAAAATGAAGGAAATAACAGATAAAAAGGAACTGTATGGGTGTAGGGAATACAACAAAATACGACAAGCATCGCAAAAAAGATGCTTGTCGTAACAAGGCATGTTTCTTTCAAAATTTTCAATTTAAGATATCCACTTGAGTAACCTGATTACACCCATTTTAGCAACTTCATTGTGGGCGGATACGTTCTTGCGATTTTCAATTGCCTTGCGATTTTGGTGATAGAATTCATAAGCCCTTAACAACATTTCTTCGTTTGTCTTGGTGGGCATGAATCCTAGTTTTTCTTTGATTTTCGAAGTGTCAAAGACAAACGTTGATGCAATCATTTTATATTGGTATGGACCCAATGGAGAAATTCCTAGTTTACTTGCAATTTTCATGCAGGGAATAATAAACCATTTGGGAAAATGAGCAAGTTTTGATTTTGAATCAGAATGTTCCAAAACATAGCCGTAAACTTCATTGAATGATTTTACATTGTCAGAACCGATGTTGAAAACTTCTGTTTCGTTGTAATTTAAAGCCAGTTTGCATGCGTTTGCCAGGTCTTTTGCGTAAATGAATTGGTAGCGATTAGAACCATCGCCAACCATCCACAGTTTTCGTCCCTCATCAACAAATTCAAAAAGAATTCCCAAAAGCCCTAATCTACCTTCATCCATGATTGTAGGACAGCGGAATATGATTGAATTCAGTTTATCTTTTTTTGAAAAAAGAATTCGTTCTCCTTCCAACTTTGATTTCCCATAAATTTCAATTGGATCTGGAGTTTCATCTTCTGTTACTGGTGTGTCGAAATTTTTCGCCCAAAGGCAATTGGATGAGGTGAATATCAATTTCGATACACCGTGTTTGACACAAGCATCTGCGATAATTTCCGTGCCGTCTACATTGGATGTCCATAGGTTTTCAATTTTTTTTTGGTCGTGAGCAAGCATTGCCGCAAGATGAAAAACTGCGTCAAATTGATTTTCGCGGAATATTTTTTCCACCAGTTCTTTATCTCTTATATCTCCTTGTATAGAGTTTAAGTTCTGATGGCTATCCTGATCAGGACACAAATCTAAAACAACGCATTTGTGCCCTTTTTCTAGTAATTCTTTTTTTAAAATAGATCCGAAAAAGCCTGCTCCGCCAGTAATTAGGTATGTAGACATTGAAATCTCCAATGTAAAGCGTTTTTATTTGTTTACGTTTGAAAGATATCTTTTTTTATACTAATTTAGTCACATGTTTGTAAATAATTTGACTTTTTCGAAGATTAAAGAAAAACTTTTAAATAAAGACGCCTTGATGGGGCAATTTGCGCGGTATTTTGTGACGGGTGGTCTTGCTTCTATTGCTGATTTTGGTGTTTTCGCCATAGCTTTGTATTGCTTTAATGTGCATTATTTGGTGTCCAACTTAATCGGTTTGTCAGCAGGGAATGTTGTTAACTATTTGCTGACTGTGGGCTGGGTTTTTAGCACGCAAAAAAGGAAGATGGAAAATAATCGTCCTCTTGAAATTTTTGTTTTCGTGTTAATAAGCCTATTGGGGATGGCCTTTAACGAAATTCTTATGTATGTAGGCATTGGTTTACTTGGGATACAGGAGATGATATCCAAAATTATTGCTGCTGCGATAGTTCTTTTGTGGAACTTTGGCGCGCGAAAATTGATTTTATTCCGTTCAAAGAAGGATGTTTAATATGAGTGAAAAGAAGATTGCCGTTATTGCTGGTGCTGGTCCTGCGGGTTTGACTGCAGCATTGGAACTGCTTCGTACTACTGATGTAAGGCCTGTCATTTTTGAAGCCGAAGATGTAATCGGCGGCATTTCTCGCACGGCTCGTTACAATGGCAACCGCATGGATATTGGCGGCCATCGTTTCTTTAGTAAGAGCGACGCCGTGATGGACTGGTGGCAGGGAATTCTTCCGCTGCAGGGAGCAGCCAGTCGTGATGATATCGCTATCGGTCGTAAGGTTCCCCTGGTGGAAGGCGGCCCCGATCCCGAAAAGGACGACTTTGTAATGCTTTGCCGTAGCCGCTTGAGCCGAATCCTTTTCTTGCGCAAACTATTTGATTATCCGGTAAGCTTGAATGGTTCCACGATTCGTGGTTTAGGCCTTTGGCGAATGATGAAAATCGGTTTGAGCTATTTGAAGGTCCAAGTCTTGCCGGCTCGCGAAGAAAAGAGTCTTGAAGATTTTATGATCAACCGATTTGGTGTTGAACTTTATAGAACCTTCTTTAGAGACTATACCGAGAAATTGTGGGGTGTACCTTGCAACAAGATCAGCCCGGAATGGGGTGGACAGCGAATCAAGGGACTTTCCATCACCAAAACCGTAATCCATGCGGTGAAGCAGATTTTTGCAAGCAAGAAACCTGCTGCCGAGTCTGGAGATATTCGCCAGAAGGACACGGAAACCAGTTTGATTGGACAATTCCTATACCCGAAATTTGGCCCTGGTCAGCTCTGGGAAACAGTAGCCCAGAAAGTCCAGGAAATGGGCGGCGAAATCAAGATGAACGCCAAGGTTGTCCGTGTAAATCGAGAAGGAAATCGCGTTGTCAGCGTGGTAGTGGATTATGGTCAGTATACTGAAACTATTCCCTGCGACTATTTCCTCAGCACCATGCCGGTGAAGGAATTGGTTGCTGCCATGGATAGTGAAACCGCCGCGGTCCCTGCCGAAGTGAAGCGCGTTTCCGAGGGATTGGTTTACCGCGACTTTATGACCGTCGGTCTCCTGTTGGATAAACTTGAAATAAAGAATCCTGCAAAGCCGGGCACTCCCGAAAGCAAGCTGAAGTTTGTGGCCGACAACTGGATCTACGTTCAGGAAAGTGATGTTAAGTTGGGAAGAATTCAAGTGTTCAACAACTGGAGTCCCTATCTAGTTAGCGATCCGAGCAAGGTTTGGATTGGTCTTGAATACTTCGTCAATGAAGGCGATGAAATGTGGACCATGCCTGACGCAGACTTCATCAAGTTCGCCATCGATGAACTGGACAAAATCCATGTGGCCAAGCCTGAATCTGTCCGCGATTCCGTGGTGTTCCATATCAAGAAGGCCTACCCGGCTTACTTCGGAACTTATGGCGAATTCAACAAGATCCGTGAATTCCTGGATCCTATCGAGAACCTGTTCCTCATGGGACGTAATGGCATGCATAAATACAACAACATGGACCACAGCATGCTGACCGCCATGGAAACCGTGAAGTGTATTCGCGAAGGTTCTTATAATAAGACTGATCTCTGGAATGTGAATACGGAGGAAGAATACCACGAAGGGAAAAAGTCGTAGTTACAACTTTTCTGATATTGACGAAAATCGCGTAATTTTTACCTAGAACTCCAAATTTCCGCAAATTTGATGGATGTTTTAGTGCTTGATTCTTTGGAAATTGAAAATTTTTACAAATTTTCAATTCTTGATTTGTTTTTTTCGCTAAAAATCGTCTTGAACAAGCTTCCCGTTCCTGATTTCGGAAATCAACAAGTCGTAATTGTAGGCAGAACTTTCCGAGTATAGGCCGGTTCCTGGATTTTGGAGTTTTTCAAAAGTTTGTGAATTGTAGATAACACTCAATGAATCGTGTAATGATAGCGAACGTTCTTGCATTAACCAAAGTGCGAGATCGTTGACTATACCCTCAACAAGAAAATCCTGCTTGCTGGTCATACGGTTCCTCTCCTTTGCAACAGAGAAATCGCATCAACAGTTCTAAACGCATACTGGTTACTTAATTTACGGTATTTCAACCCTTTCACAAGGTCATCAATTGCGATAATGCCCATGGAAAATGTTCTGAACAGTGTTGCAATGTCATCGTTAGCGACGGGGCCAATTACCAGGTCATAGGCATCAGCAGGATGTTCATTTGCGCGACTGCGATTCGCCATCACGAATTCAGCCCATTCCTTGTCGGCTGATGGAAATTCTTTGATATGTAAGCCTTGCGCTTTTTCAAAATCGAATTCATAAACGTTCACCACAGGTGATCCACCGAAACGATCAGCAACCTTATTTGCCATTTCTTGCGCTTGATGCAGAATGGTGGTCAGGTAAAAAGATTGCCCAAAATCCTTAAAAGGCTTACACTTAGACAAATCTATTTTATCAATCTCGCAGTTTGAACCGTGATAGAGAATCACTTGATCAGACCTCCGTTTTTCAAACAGATGTCAGTCAAATCATCAACTGTGTCTTCAAAAGAAAGCAAATGCTCCGCTTCATAGTGCTTCTGCAGAAAGTCAAAGCCCTTAAACAGGCTTAGGTAGTTGAAAGCTTGCTTTTTCGTTAAAGATTTCGCCTTTGCAAACTCGTTTATTGCGGCAGTAGTCCAAGAAATTTGCTTTTCCATGCCATGGAATATAAAAAAACATGATAGAAAGGGCAATGTTTGCATCAAAATCATCACCAACCTACGTGAAGTTGCAGGACGCATACGTCGCTGAAAAGGGCACTTCCGTTGGTACTTGGAAACAGATTGGTTACCTGATGGCCAATTCCTCCAATTACAACTACTGCGACAAGGCTTCTGGTTGTGAGACAGGCGACAACTCCAAGGGCTATGGCGCCGAAGCTTCTGTTTCTGGATACGTAGCAAACTGGACCGCTACAAGTGTCGCAACTCTTAACGATTGCCCGGCAAAGAGCGATTGGACTCTCGTGACCTCTCAGAATGGTTCTGCAGGTGGCCTGGTCCTCTATACTGCTTCCGTTACCAAGGGTGACGACGGTGATTGCGACGTGCTGACTCCGAACTTCAAGAGACTCAACACCGCTGGTTCTAAGTAATAAAAAAGAACGTGAAAAGAAAGAAGGGTTCCTTAGGGAATCCTTCTTTCTTTATGGGCACATTTTATGAAAGGTTATGTTCTACCACCTAGTAGAACTGCCATTTTACTGCAAAAATAGTGAAAAAAGACTATAAATCGGAAAGACCCAACTAAAATTGGGTCTAACCAAGTACCTAAGATACAGTTTTTGAGTAGGTAATTCTCAGTATTATATAGGGTGTGTTTTTTCAGATAGTTATATTAGGTCTACACTTTGAAAGAATATAGCCTTATGAAAAGAGTAATTATTTACACCTTCGCAATAGTCGGACTTGCAGGTCTCCTTTGTTATTTTCAAAAGTTGACAAGTTCTTCTTTTTATATAAGTGCTTTTGTAAGTGGAATTTTGATATGGTTGTTTTCAAAAAGAGTTCCAGAAGAAAAGAAAAATAAAGGTTTACCATCGTTTTTTATCTTTTTTGGGGTTCTTTTAGCATGTTTGAGCTTAGAATGGGCGCTGTCAACGTTTCCTTTGGAGGAACCAGATCAAGTCATTCTTACTCTAAGTTCACCTCTAGATGGCTTTTTTCTTCTTTTTCTTCGAGAATACGCCATAGCAGTTTTCATTCCAAGTGTACTAATAACGATTTCTCTTATTCCCTGGCTAAGCTCCATTTCTCAATACCGCAAAACAGTTTTTATACTCACAGCAAGCCTTATGCTTGTAGGAACATTGGGGGTAAAGATTGCAATTCAAATACCATTTTCCGAGTATAAGCGTGTTTTGACCTTGTGGGATGGGAATAAAGAGTTTGTTAGTTCTCCTTTTTTTCTAGATAACTTTACTTCTGTTGATTCTCTGAAAAGGAAAGACGGTGTATCCCGGAACCTAGTTTTTGTCATTATGGAATCTATGGAAAATTGGGACAGCGAGTTAATTCCAGAGATTGAACGGCTAAAACAAAACAACATTAGTTTTTCTGATGGATTTGAAATTGTTGGTTCAACCAGCACTATCTCAGCAACAGTGTCAAAAACAACAGGCGTTCCTTACCTCAGTGCCCTATACGAAAGCGATACAATTTTGCCGAATGCACGGAGTATTTATGATCTTCTTCGCCAAAATGGCTATTACAACGTCTTTTTACAGGGAACAAATGCAAAATTTGCAAACCTGGATGACTTTTTAGCAACACATGGCATTGATGAATTGTTCGATTTAAAAAGGTTGAATTCTTATACGGATATGGATTCAAGCTATGTAAAAGGAGATTTGTGGCATCCAGGTATAACGGACCGGTCATTATACGAAATTGCTAAGGGAACTTTAGACACCCTCTCGCAAAAAGAGCATTTTAGCCTTACTTTGGCAACAATTGAAACTCATTTTCCCAAAGGATTCTATGATGATCAATGTCTAGAAAAACCTAAAAATTCTAGCGACGAAGAAGTGTTTAAGGCTACATTACGATGTGCTTCTAGAGAAGTTTTTGAGTTTGTTGAATGGATTCAATCAAGGGAATTTGGTAAAAATACGACAATTGTTATTGTCGGTGATCATTTGTTTAAGGGGAAAATTTTAACCAATCGTCCAAGTCGAAGGTGGATTGACGTTTTCATTAATCCTTATGAAACTCCTGTTGCAACACAAAGAAATTTTTCTTCGGTCGACATAGCTCCGTCAATTCTAGAGAGCCTTGGTTTTGAAATCCCAAATCATAAGATGGGTTTTGGAGTAAGTTTATTTTCTAACGAAAAAACTCTAATAGAGAAATACGAGGATATTGACTACATCAATCGAAAAATATCCCGTTTGACTTTTAGTCCTGAGTACTATCAGCTCGTAAAGAAATTACCGCTGAATTAAGAAAAATGTAGGACATTCTTCAACTCCTAAAAATTAAAATTAGACGAAAAAAGGTCTCCCCATCGGGAGACCTTTTTTACGATTTTTTGTTGTCAAGACTTACTTGTTGCCAGCCATGGTCTTGGTGTCGAGCTTGAGGAAGTTCGGGGTAAGGACCAAGCAATCGTTGGTCTGGCTCTGAGAACCATCAACCTTTGCTTCATACTTAACCATACCACCTGCAGAACCATTCTGAGAGGTCAAAAGGGTCCAGCTCTTACCGGCAGCACAATCGTTCAAGGTAGCAATGCTTGTTGCTGCCCAGTTAGCAACGTAAGCGGTCACTGCAGTCTGCTTGCCATAACCAGTGGTGTTGTCGCCTTCGGCACAAGAGGAGGCATCGCAATAGTAGAAGTTAGAAGAGTTGTTCATCAGGTAACCGATTTCCTTCCAAGTACCAACGCGAGTGCCCTTTTCAGCGACGTATGCGTCCTGCAACTTCACGTATTCACCGGCTGCGGGGCCGACTTCGGAGGCCTTGGACTTTGCGATCATGCCGAACAGCTTAGGAACTGCAACAGCGGCCAGGATGCCCATGATAACGATCACGACCATCAATTCAATAAGGGTAAAACCTTGCTTCTTCATAGTGTACTCCTTGTTATTGTGACACATTCTTTTGAGATTCACAGCTCTTGAAGCGTTTGTGTTTCAGAGTGTTTACTCTCGTTTACATTGATAAATATACCTCAATTTTTTCGAAAGTCAATAGTTTTGTCAAACTTTTTTACACTTTTGTCAAAGTTTTTTCACGTTTCTGTCATAGAACTGTCATGAAATTTTACTTTGTACCAAAAGAAGTCTTCCAAAACCGTCTAAATTTCTTAAAAAACGGGGGATTTCCTCAATTTTTTTGATGGACTTAAGTATACAAATATTTTTCATCTGTGTGAGGCATTCATAAAAAAAATGTGAGAAAAAGTTATTCTTGTTTGGAATATTGTGAAGTTTTTCACACAATTCCCATTTTACGCTTTCGTTCAAAATGCACTCGATCCGATAAATAGCCCTCAAAAAGTTCCTTTTAAGCGCCTTGCATCCTGCGAATTCGCATCAAAATATCTTTTAATCCCCTTCGGTACGATAAATAGCGTTCCAGAAGTTCTTTTTAAGCGCCTTGCATCGGATCAATCGAATATTTCACACCAAGGCAATAGTCCGAAATTAGACGAGATTCCGAAACAAGTTCGGAATGATGTTTTACAGGAGTCCTCCTTTATTTTCTATTATATAGTCACTATGAGTGAAAACTGCCTTTTTTGCAAGATTATCAAGGGTGAAATCCCTTCCAAGAAGATTTACGAAGATGACGATGTGTTCGCCTTCTACGATATCGCCCCCCAGGCACCGGTTCATTTCCTGGTGATTCCCAAGAAGCATATTTCCAGCATCATGGATATGCAGGCCGAAGACTGCGAACTGGTGGGTAAGCTTTTGTTCCAGGCTCAGCGTATCGCCAAGGAGCTTGGTCTCGAAGAATCCGGCGCACGTTTCGTGTTCAACTGCAAGGCTGACGCAGGCCAGACCGTTTTCCACATCCATCTGCATGTGGTTGGCGGTCAGGTGATGGGCTGGCCTCCGTTCCCGGCTAAGTAATAGGCAAGAGGCTTCTGCGCCCATGATTGTCAAGTCCCGGGCCATTGTGCTGCACCGGTTCCCTTATAGCGATTCCAGCTGGATCGTGAAGGTTTTAACCCAGGAATGCGGCGTGGTTTCGTTTATCGTAAAGGGAGGCAAACGCAAGGAGTCACCTTTTAAGGGCGCTATGGATCCGCTGTCGCTGTGCGAGGTGGTTTTTAACCAGAATCCACAGAAGGCGGGTGGCGGGGACTTGCAGTTCATAAAGGAAGCGACGCTTCTTGACTGGCATGCGGGTTTAAGGGCGGACCTGATGAATCAGGCGGTGGCCCAGGTGATGACCGAGATTCTGCTGAGGTACGCTCCCCAGGGGGTGCCGCTGCAAGACGAGTTCGAACTGTTGGAACAGGCGCTTAGGGACTTGAATTCTGGCGAAGGCTCCAACGGCGCCGCGACGGAATCGCGGGAAGAACTGCAGCCGCGAAGGGTGCCTTCGGATGAGGTTTTTGCCCGGTGGCTGCTGGATACTTGCGACTTGTGGGGTTACCACCTGGATCTGGATGTCTGCAGCCGTTGCGAACGCCCTCTAGAAGAGCCGGCGGCGGACTTTCACCCGGAAACGGGAGGCTTGATTTGCAAGGCCTGCCTGGGCGTGGATTCTGCCAGGGCCAAGCCCGAAACTTTGCTGGGTTTATGGAAGCTTAGGGGCGGAACTTACCCCAACTCCCCTGCCCTATCTTTAAAGTCTGCTGGGTTCGCCCGCGTATTCGTAGAAAATGCGCTCCTGGCCTACCTGCGGAATCATATCGGTTTCTTAAAAGAGATTCATTCACTAACGTATTTACAGGAGATTCGGAAATTATGCTCAGTCCAGTCGACATAATGGCAAAGAAAGCCCGTGGTGAAAAGGTTTCAATGATTACGTCTTATGACTACGCTTTCGCGCAAATGGCGGAGGCTGCAGGCGTAGACCAGATTCTTGTTGGCGATAGTCTGGCCAACACCATGTTAGGTTATAAGAAAACCAGCGAGATCGGTATGGCCGAGATGCTGATTTTCGTGGCGGCGGTTTGCCGTGGCGCGCCAAACACCCATGTGGTAGCCGACATGCCTTATTTAAGCGACAAGGATCCGCAAACGGCTTATGACAACGCCCGTCGATTCCTGGATCTTGGGGCCGCTTCGGTAAAGCTGGAAGGTACGCCCGAGGGCGTGATTGAATTTTTGCGTGCCCACGATGTTCCGGTGTGTGCCCATCACGGTTTGCTGCCCCAGACTGCGGCGAACTTCAAGCAGAAGGGTCAGACCGACGAAGAGGCTGCAGCCATCGTGAAGGCAGCCAAGTTCACCGACGAGCTGGGCTGTTTCGAGATGGTGCTGGAGCATATTCCCGAAGCCTTGGGTACGGCTATCACTCAGCAGGTGAAGGGCGTTACCATCGGCATTGGCGGCGGCAAGTTTACCGACGGACAGGTGCTGGTAATGCACGACGCCCTGGGCATGCACAATCGCAAGAATCCCCCCTTCGCCCCGAAGTTCGTAGACATGTACACGCTGGGTGTAGAAGGCTTCAAGAAATACATTGACAGTGTGAACGGCAAGTAAGGCCGTCAAACGATTTTGTAACAAAGCAAAAAGCCCCGCTTTTAAAGCGAGGCTTTTCTGCTATTTAGCCGACCCCGAGAGTCTCGGGGTGAACAGCCAGATTACTTCTTCTTGCCCTTCTTAGCAGGCTTCTTTGCGGACTTCTTGGAAGCCTTAGCAGCCTTCTTGGACTTTGCGGGCTTTTCGGCAGCAGGAGCTTCTGCGGCAGGAGCGGCAGCAGGTTCTGCAGGAGCGGCTTCAGCAGCCGGAGCAGGAGCTGCAGGCTGAGCTGCGGGTGCCGGAGCGGCAGCGGGCTGAGCAGCCGGAGTCATTGCAGGTGCCGGAGCGGCTTCAGTCTTCTTGGGCTGCTTTACGTGAGAAGCAAACACAACGCGGTTGTTCTTCGGGTTGCTCTTGGCCTTCTTCTTACCCTTCTTGTCGGTCTTGGGGAGAACCAGGAGCTGAGTATCACCGTAAGCGGCGGCACGAACGTGCTTAGAGGGAACGCCCTTCTTAACCAGGTAGTCTACAACGGCGTCTGCACGCTTCTGAGACATATCCTTGTTCTTTTCAGAAGTTTTCTGGTCATCGGCGTGGCCCTGGATTTCAATGCGCAGGTTATCACGGTGGAGCATGATGCCAGCCAGCTGATCGAGAGCCTTGGTTGCACCCTTATTGAACTTGGCGGTCCCCTTCTTGAAGGTCACCAAAGACTGGAGGTATTCCAGGTCTTCATTCTTGTTAGTGGGGCAGCCATCGCCGTCAACGGCAGCTTCGCTAATGGTCCTGGGGCACAGGTCCTGAGCGTTAACAACGCCGTCACCGTCGTCGTCGAATTCGCAGCCGTTTGCGTCAACCGGAGCAGCTTCGTTAGATCCCGGGCACTTATCCTGAGAATCAACAACGCCATCGCCATCGGTATCCACTTCGCAACCATCTGCACCGACCTTCAGGCCAGGCAGAGTACCCGGGCACTTGTCGACCATGTTGGGAACGCCGTCCTTGTCATCGTCGCCAGAGAGCTTGGCCAGGGAGTCATTGACTGCGGCGACAGAATCAAGTCTTGCTCTGTTCACGGAGTCCGCCACCATGTCAATCACCTTGATGGTGTCAACAGTGGTAATTGTGTCGATCTTGGCGACGGTATCGACCTTGGCAATGGTATCAACCTTGGCAATAGTGTCGACCTTAGCAACAGTATCGATCTTGGTGGTAGTGTCGATGGTTGCCATGATAGAATCCACCTTCACCTTGGCCAGAGAATCGGCACGGGCCTGGATCAGGGAGTCTACGTTAACTTCGGGCTTATCCACCTTGCTGCCAAAGCGCCAGACAAAGGAGAGAGAGCCAGAAACAATAGGAGTAGAGGAATACTTGTAGGTATAGACTTCACCATCGCCCACATCATTGCGAACGTCAAAGCCTTCCTTGCCCTTGAGATCCTTGTCAGCAGTAAAGTCCAGGTTCTTGAACATACGTCCGGCAATATCCACACCCAAAGCAATATCCATATTCTTGCCGGCATGGAAACGCACACCCGGTGTAATCAGGAGCGGATCAACCGTAGGATCAATGGGAGCTACGTCATCATCCAGGTGCATTTCGCCGGAGAGTTCCAGGAAGATGTCCAGGAGGCTGATGGGAGAAAAGTTAAAGCCGGTGCTATAGGAAAGAACATCAGACTCATTATGATCCACTACGCGGATATAGCTAGCCTGGGTATTCCAACGGAGAGGAGCACCAACGCTGTTAAAGTCAAAGGTGAAAACGAGACCACCACCAAAGGCAAAGTCACCTGCGGTGTAAGGCTTGGTATCGTGCTTGCTCAGGTACCAAGCGTGACGGGGACGTACACCGGCATCTTCGCTACCGGTGGGAGCATAGAGCTGACCCAGAATAGCGAGTTTGAACAGGGATTCGTCGTTACCGACAGCGCGAACCTTGAACCAGGCTTCCAAATCGCCCAGACCCGGAGAGCGCATATCGGAGTCGCTCAAACGGTCTTCGTGGTCGCCAACAATATCCATGTTAAAAGGAAGGACAACACCCAAGTCCAGCCAATTGGTAAAACCCATGGCCAGATTTACATTTCCGGAAAGAGCTACAGCTTCATCGTTAAGCACAAAACGGTCGCCGTTCTTGTCGTGCATTTCGCCACCGGCAGCCATGGACCAGCAGTCCAGAGATGCATTTCCGCCGAGACCGAACGACACATTCCATTGACCGAGGGTATTGGCACCAATCTGATGCAGACCATCCTGACCACCAGCCATACCGCTCTGTGCGGACGCCATACCGGCAGCCCCAAGCACAAGCAAGGAGCCCGCAAAAATTGAACGCAGTAAACTTGTCTTCATGTTTTCCACCTTAAATTTTTATTGATTGTAGCATAAAATTAACCTAAAAAATGGTTTTTGTCCAAACAGGCCGTCAAAATGTATAGGAAAATTGACAAAAGGTTGTCACAATAGACAATTCTCATTTTTATATTATAAGATATGAAGAATATTGTCATTACCGGCGGCGCAGGCTTTATCGGAAGCCATGTAGTACGCCTTTTCGTGAATAAGTACCCCGAATACAACATCATCAACCTGGACAAGTTGACTTACGCAGGCAATCTGGCCAACCTGAAGGACATCGAAGGCAAGCCTAACTACAAGTTCGTGAAGATGGATATCTGCGACTTCGACGCCTTCTACAAGCTGATGCAGGACGAAAAGATCGACGGTATTATTCACCTGGCCGCAGAAAGCCACGTGGACCGTTCCATCAAGGATCCGTTCACCTTCGCCCGCACAAACGTCATGGGCACCCTGGCTCTGCTCCAGGCCGCAAAGCTTTATTGGGAATCCCTGCCCGAAAAGTACGAGGGCAAGCGCTTCTACCATATTTCTACTGATGAAGTCTACGGTGCCCTCAAGATGAACCATCCGGAAGGTATCGAACCGCCGTTTACCACCACTGCCTCCAGCTCTGAACACCATCTGGCATACGGTGACGACTTCTTCTACGAAACCACCAAGTATACTCCCCATTCTCCGTATAGTGCATCCAAGGCTGGCTCCGACCATTTCGTCCGCGCCTTCCACGACACCTACGGCATGCCTACCATCGTGACCAACTGCTCCAACAACTATGGCCCCTACCAGTTCCCGGAAAAGTTGATCCCGCTGTTCATCAACAACATTCGTCACAAGAAGCCGCTGCCGGTTTACGGCAAGGGCGAAAACGTTCGCGACTGGCTCTTTGTCGAAGACCACGCCCGCGCTATCGACGTTATCTTCCACAATGGCAAGATTGCCGAAACTTATAATATCGGCGGTTTCAACGAATGGAAGAACATCGACATCATCAAGGTGGTCATCAAGACCGTGGACCGTCTGCTGGGCCGCGCCGAGGGCGAAGACCTTGACCTGATTACCTACGTCACCGACCGTCTTGGCCACGATGCCCGCTACGCCATTGATAGTAGTAAGTTGCAGCGCGAGCTCGGCTGGGAACCTTCCCTCCAGTTCGAGGAAGGTATCGAGAAGACCGTGAAGTGGTACTTGGACAACCAGGAATGGCTGGACAATATTACTAGCGGTGAATACGAAAAATATTACGAGAACATGTATAATAGAGTGTAAAGTGTAAAGGTTAAAGTGGAAAGACTTTAACCTTTAACCTTTAACCTTTAACCTAAAAATGACACTCCAGTGTCATTTTTTATTGTTATATTCTCCCTTACTCCCCTGATGGGAGCTGTTGTAAACCAGGGCCTAGGCCGAGACTCCTAGTTAAAGGCTGCCGGACCCTATAAATCAAACTGGAATTAGAATTATGGATTTTTCTGCTGTTATTGCCGAAGAACTGAACCTGGAAGTATGGCGTGTCTCCAAGGCACTTGAATTGATGGACCAGGGTGGTACCATCCCCTTTATCGCCCGCTACCGTAAAGACCAGACGGGCACCCTTAATGAAATTGAACTCCGCGACATCAGCCACCGTCGCGACTATCTGCAGGAACTGGTTGACCGCAAGGAAACCATCCTGAAGAGCATCGAAGAACAGGGCAAGCTTACACCGGAACTGAAGGCTCAGATCGAAGCCTGTAAGGACAAGACCCTGCTGGAAGATATTTACGCCCCCTACAAGCCCAAGAAGCGCACCCGCGCAACCATCGCAAAGGAACTGGGTCTTGAACCGTTGGCTCGCCTCATGTGGGCTCAGGAAGAAACCGGCAACACCGCCGAACAGATCGCCCTCATCTACCTGTCCGAAGAAAAGGGCCTGGCAGATCCGAAGGCTGCACTCAAGGGCGCTTGCGACATTCTGGCCGAAGAAGTTGCAGACAACACCGAATTCCGTCAGTACCTCCGTAGCAAGGTGGAAAAGACTGGCGTCATGATTTCCAAGGTGAAGAAGGACTTCGAAAAGGAAGAAACCAAGTTCAAGGACTACTACGACTTTAGCGAACAGGTGAGCAAGATTCCGTCTCACCGTATGCTGGCCCTGCGCCGCGGCGAAAAGGAAAAGGTGCTCCGTCTTTCCATCGAAGTTCCCAACGAAGAAATGGTTGGCTACCTGAAGGCAAACGTCATCAAGGGCAACACCACCTGGACCCCCTATCTTGAAGCTATGTGCCAGGATGCCTGGGACCGCCTGCTGGCTCCCAGCATGGAAAGCGAAGTCCGTCTGCTTTTGAAGGACGCCGCCGAAGAAGAAGCCTTCAAGGTGTTCTCCAAGAACCTGCAGGACGTTCTGCTGGCTGCTCCCGCCGGCCACAAGGCAGTTCTCGCTCTCGACCCGGGTTTCCGTACTGGCTGTAAGGTTGCCGTACTTGACGAAAACGGCAAGTTCATGGACCACGGCATTATCAAGCCCCACGAACCCTGGAACGACAAGGCCGCCTCTGCAGTTTACCTCATGGGCCTCATCGACAAGTACAAGATTGACTTGATCGCTATCGGTAACGGTACCGCCAGCCGCGAAACCGACGCCTTCTGCGCCGAAATGGCAGCAAAGTTCAAGGGCAAGGTTCCGCCCCGCGTTATCGTTTCCGAAGCTGGTGCATCTGTCTATAGCGCAAGCATGATCGCTATCCAGGAATTCCCCAAGGAAGACGTTACTACCCGCGGCGCCATCTCTATCGGCCGCCGCCTGCAGGACCCGCTGGCAGAACTGGTGAAGGTTGACCCCCAGTCCATTGGCGTGGGCCAGTACCAGCACGACGTGAACCAGCGCGAACTGAAGAAGCGCCTGGACGAAGTGGTGGAATCCTGCGTGAACATGGTGGGTGTGGATGTGAACAGCGCTTCTGCCCCGCTGCTTTCTCACGTTGCAGGCCTCAGCAATACTCTTTCCGAAGCCATCGTCAAGCACCGCGAAGCTAACGGCGCCTACGCCAGCCGCGAAGACCTGAAGAAGGTGAAGGGCTTTGGCCCCAAGGCTTTCGAACAGGCCGCAGGCTTCATGCGCATCCCGGGTGCAGAAAACCCGCTGGACGATTCCGCAGTCCATCCCGAAAACTACGCCCTCATCGAAAAGATGGCCGAAAAGGCTGGCGTTCCGGTGAAGGAACTGGTGGGCAATGCCGATGCAGTCAAGGCCATCAACCTTGAAGAATTCCTCAGCGACGAAGTGGGTAAGGAAACCCTGCAGGACATCATGCGCGAACTTCAGAAGCCCAGCCGCGACCCCCGTAAGGAATTCCGTTACGCAAAGTTCGACGACAAGATCAAGGAAATCAACGACCTGATTACCGGTAGCTGGATGGAAGGTGTGGTTACCAACGTGGCAAACTTCGGCGCCTTCGTTGACATCGGCGTTCACCAGGACGGCCTTGTACACGTTTCCGAAATCAGCGACAAGTTCGTGGAAGACGCAAAGACCGTTCTTACCGTGGGCGACGTGGTGAAGGTACGTGTTGTTGCCGTTGACGCCAAGCTGAAGCGTATCAGCCTTTCCATGAAGACCGAACAGGTTGATGGTGTGGCCGGTGCAGGCGTTAGCGGTCCTCGTGGCCAGCGCGTCGGTGGTCCCCGTGGTCAGGGCAACGGTCGTGGCGGCTTTGGCGGTCGCGACAACCAGAACCGCGGCAGCCTCCAGGGTCACGCTACCATCGCAGATCTCAAGGCAAAGATTGCAGGCAAGGGTAATCCGGGCCAGGGCAACCGCAACGCCCCCGCTCAGCCCGCCAAGGTCAACCCCCTCCTCAAGTCTATGATGAAAAAGATGAAATAGGTTATCAAGCGCAAGTGCTTGCACTTGCATTTGATAACCGCCACATCTAGCACTGCGAAGCTGTGCCAAGTTCAAATAGAGTCTAGTTCAAATAGCCGCAAGGCTGAGGTTGAAATTGAAAGTCCGGGAGTTTTGCTCCTGGGCTTTTATTTTGCCATTAAGTGAAATTTCTCACGTTCAATCTTGTCTTAAATATGTAAACTTGTTTTCACTATCTACACTTCCTATATTGTTGTAATAATGAATAAATTCGCTTTGAAATTCGCTTGTGGCCTAATCCTCATCACGGGACTCACCTTGCTGGTCCTGGCCATAACTGGAAATCATAAAAAACCCCGAAATATTGTTCGCGACTACTCTGTCGTACCTGAAGGCTTTGCGGAACAGCAGAAACTGGCCAACAGCAACTCTTCCGAATCCTTTACCGGTACAGTCATCATGCCCACCATCGACGAAATATCCGTCCACGGCAATATGGAAGGCGGCATGGCAGAAATCGAAAAGTTCATGAAGGACCGTACCAACGGCCTGAATTACATCTACAAGAAATTCCAGAAGCAGAACCCCGGCTTCGAAGGCAGCCTCTCCCTGGACGTTACGATCGACGTGTGTGGCGACGTAGTCGGCATGACCGAAATCGCCTCCACCACCGGCTACCCCAGATTCAATAACGAAGTCAAGAGTTCCCTCTCTAGGCAGAAGTACCCCAAGACGACCCAGGGGCACTACACCCTGTCATTCACCCTGAAGTTCGTGAACCAGGTTCCCGTTTCAGAAAAGGGCAATGTAAAGCCGTTGCCGCAGTCACCGGCGGATAGCGTTGCGGAAAATTGACGTAAGTTGTCAAAAACGTGTAAAACTTTTTATCAAAATTTAACGTTTTACACCCGACATTCCATAAAAATAACCGAAAAGAAATATTTCAGCGTGTAAAATTTGCTTATTTTACGGTTCATGAGTATTGCTCTTGAACGTTTGTTTGACTACGACGACTTCCGCAAGTTCCTGCAAGATTACTTCGAGGAACAGAAAAAGATGCGGGCCGTTTTCTCCCATCGTTTTTTTGCGGCAAAGGCCGGCTTCAGTAGCAGCTCCTACTGCCTGAACGTGATTCGTGGCCGGTTCAACCTGACCCAAAAATCCATCGAGAAGATCGCCAAGGCCATGGAATTCGAGCCCCTGCAGAAGTCCTACTTCGAGGCGCTGGTGCAGTACAACCAGGCCCATCAGGTAGACGAACGCGAAAACGCCTGGGAACAGATCCTGCAAATCCGCAAGCAGCTGGAATTTTCCCACATCACCACCCGAGAGCAAGTCTATTTTTCAAAATGGTACTACCCCATCGTCAGGGAACTGGCCGTTTCTTCTAACTGGAACGGCGACTATATGACCTTGGCCCGCCTGGTGGAACCCCAGATTACCACGGAAGAGGCACGGGAAGCCATCAAGAACTTGCAGGAAATGGGGATAATCAGACAGGTTGACGCAGACAATGGAGAAGTCCGTTTCGAGGAAACCGCCCAGATGCTGGATGCCACCCGCATCCCACCCATGGCCCTGCGACAGATCCGCCGCGAATATATGCAGCACGCCATCGGCGCCGTGGAATCCAAGCCCAAGCAGGAACGGTTCGCCGCATTCACCACGCTGGCCATGAGCGAAAGTTCCTACGACTACGCAGTCGAAGTTCTGGAAGAAGCCCGCAAGAAGATCATCACCCGCGCCGCCAACGACCCCAACGTGGAGCGAGTCTATGAAATGATGCTGGTAGCATTCCCCATGAGCAAGAAGGTTTCAAAGGAGGACAAGGTCTAATGAACATGCCGAATTTGAAATTCTTGCTGATTGGCGCTGCCATCGCCTCCTTCGTATTTAGCGTCACCGTACTTACCGGATGCTCCGATTCTAACGATGTGGCCGGCGGCGTTACCGACATTGGAAACTCCGTAGCTACAGGCATTGTCCTTGACGTGGCGGGAACCCCCGTGGCCCGCGCCCGTGTTGTAGCCTACTATGACAGCTGGCAACAAGATGGCATCGAGGATTCCGTAGAAACTGTAACCGACGCAGAGGGCAAGTTCGAACTGAACCTGGATGGCAACAAGGCCGCAGTATTGTTCGCCTCTGCCGGAGACAGCAGCGGTTTTGCAAAGCTGGTTCAACCCAAGATTAGCGCAAGATCCACTGAACAGCAGACTGTCACCATCGCCCAGCACAAGATTTACTCCGGCCAGATTGCCGACCGTAACACCGGCATAGTCCGCATCGTAGGCAGCAACGCCACCACCAAGCTGGACGCAGACGGTTACTTTATCTTCTACGACATGCCCTCTGGCGATATCACCCTGACCTACTCCGACACCAGCGCCTCCTCTGACAACGGTCAGTTGCAATCCCACCTGGAATTCAACACCTACGGCGAAAAGCAGATTTACGTATTGCCCAAGATGAACTTCTGGGAAGCAGACACAAGCTGGCTCACCGTAAGCAGGATGGAATACTATAGCGAAAAGGGGCACGACGGCATTATAATCGCCGCCCCGGAATCCGAAGATTGGACGCCCGCAAGTTCAGCAAGCGCCCCCGCATCTTCCGATAGCGCCATCAACTTACTCTTAACCATGGACGGCTCCGAATCCGTCTATGACAACGACACCACTCCCGCAACCAAGGTCGAATACGTCGAAGGCGTCTCGGGCAAGGCCATCCTGCTGAAGCCGGGCCAGTTCATTAGCCTGGATTCCCTGGACCCCACCGGCGGCAACTTCACCCTGTCGCTCTGGACCAAGTGGAACGGTACCAACGGAAAGCACCAGATCCTATTCAGCCAGCGCGCCTACTGGAGCGACAGTACCTCCAGATTCCAGTGGCACTTCGAACATTGCACCGGCTGGTTCACTGCCATGAAGAGCACCCCCGGCGATCCCTATGCCATCTACTTCGGCGACTCCTCCATCGTTCCCGTTGGCAAGTGGTCCCACCTGGCTTTGATTTCCAGGAACAAGAAAGTCAGCATGTATGTGAACGGCGAAGTCATGCACTTCAAGGATGAAAAAGGAGACGACTACACCGAGTGGAAGTTTGTCCCCAACGACCTAAAGCGCAAGGTTCCCTTCCGTGTCGGCGGCGATGAAGTCAGCACCGAAACCTGGAACGGGGCAATTGACGAAGTCCTAATCGAGACCGTCGCCCACGACGCCAACTGGGTTAAGGAACAGTACAAGAAATACACCAAATAAAAAAACTCCCCCGAAAAAATTAAGGCGAGCCACAAGCCCGCCTTTTGCATCTAAAAAAAGAAATCCTCCCCTGCGATAGGGAGGAATCAGAAGCCACCCACGAAGGGGTGGGGTCCAGGGCGGACAGCACTTGGCAACTTGTTGCCTTAGTGCGCATGGTCCCCGAATGGGGAGGAGGGTGCGTAACCCTCCCATGCATCTAAAAAAGAAATCCTCCCGCATTTAGGGGAGGAGTCAGAAGCCACCCGCGAAGGGGTGGGGTCCAGGGCGGACAGCACTTGGCAACTTGTTGCCTTAGTGCGCATTATCCTCGAAGGGGAGGAGGGCGCGAGCCCTCCTTTGCATCTCATTAAGCTTCTTCGAACTTAATCACGCCAGCGGGGCAGCCTGCAGCTGCGTCCTTGATAGCGTCTTCGTTAGCAGCGAGATCAGCGTCAGCCTTAACCTGCATCTTTTCGGGAACGGTGAAAACTGCATCGCAAGTAGCTTCGCAAGCGCCGCAGGAAACGCATTCATCACTGGATTCGTCCAGCCAAACCTTAGTAATTGCCATAGTTATACCTCTTTGGGGTTGTTTGTAATTAAGTTTGGTTTAAATATAACAAAAAAAACATTGAGGGATGACAATGTTTTTCTAAATTTCCCACAACAGAATGAAGCCTGTGGCCTGCTATATATTGCGGGAGGTGCCCGCGACAGCCATATGCTTAAACTAAGTGAGGACATCACAAAAAATGAAAAAAGTGGTTGTTAAAATTGGTGGCAGCCTGGCTATTGACGAAGCCAAGTTGGCCGATTTTGTGGCAGCAGTTTCCAAGCTTCCGGCTATGGGCTGCCAGGTCGCCGTTGTGCACGGTGGTGGCAAGGACATTAACGAAAACATTTCCCTGCTGCGAGAACAGCCCACTTTTATCGATGGCCTCCGAGTAACTACACCCGGCATTATGAAGATGGTCGAAATGACCCTCTCCGGTCATGTGAACAAGAAGCTGGTCCGCATGCTTCTGAACAACGGCGTGAATTCCATCGGTCTTTCCGGTGTGGATGGCAAGCTGTTCGAAGTAGTCAAGAAGCAGGGCAAGGTAGACCTGGGTCTTGTGGGCGAAGTCAAGAAGGTGAACCAGAAGATCGTGGAAGACCTCTGGGCAGCCGGCTGGGTTCCTGTAGTTAGCCCCATTTCTTACGGTCCCGACGAAACTGGCGTAGGCGTCAGCTGGAACGTGAATGCCGACACTGCCGCAAGCGAACTGGCGGTGGCACTTCAGGCTGATCAGTTCGTGCTGGTGAGCGATGTTCCGGGCGTTATGGACGGCGAAAAGAATGTTATTCCTGAACTTTCTGAAAGTGATGCCGAAAAGCTCATTGAAGAAGGCGTTATTAGCGGTGGTATGATTCCCAAGGTCCGCGAAAGCTTCAAGTCCATCCGACGAGGCCTCAAGAGCATTCATATCGTAGGCTGGAAGGATGCAGAATCCTTCATCAAGCAAATCAACGGCGAACATAACTACGGAACTATTCAGCGCTAGAAGTGATTAGTAAACAGTGGTTAGTAATCAGTGAAAATAAGGCGGCTGCGCCGCGATTATAAAACTAACCACCAATCACTAACCACTAACCACTACAAGGATTTTATATGTCTTTTATTGAACAGGATAAGAACGTCATTGCCCCGCTTTATGGCAAGGCTGACATTGAAATTGTAAAGGGCGAAGGCTCTTACCTCATCGACTCCAAGGGCGATAAGTACCTGGACTTCGTTGCAGGTATCGCTGTAAATGCCCTGGGCCATCAGAACAAGGCCATCAAGGATGCTGTGGTAAAGCAGATGGATTGCTTCAACCACATCTCCAACCTTTATGTGAATATGCCCCAGGTTGAACTGGGCAAGAAGCTTTTGGAAATCACTGGTTTCGACAAGGCTTTCTTCTGCAACTCCGGTACCGAAGCTAACGAAGGCGCAATCAAGTTTGCACGTAAGTACTTCGATCGCAAGGGTGAAGCCAACAGGCAGAAGATCATCACCTTCGTGAACAGCTTCCATGGCAGAACATTTGCCGCTCTTTCTGCAACCGGTCAACCAGCTCTGCGCGAAGGCTTCGGCAACATGCCGAGCGACTTCGTACATGTAAAGTGGAATGACTGCGCTGCATTGAAGGCCGAAGTCAACAAGGACACCTGCGCCATCATGCTGGAATCCCTGGCTGCCGAAGGCGGCGTCATGACTCTCTCCAAGGAAATGGTTGAAACCATCAACAGCCTCCAGAAGGAATTCGGTGTGCTGGTGATCGTCGACGAAGTTCAGGCTGGTTGCGGCCGTCTGGGAACTTTCCTTGGCTTTGAAAAGTATGGTCTGAATCCGGACCTGGTGACTCTCGCTAAGGGTATCGGTGGCGGCCTCCCCCTGGGAGGCGTGCTGCTCCGTCAGAAGATTGCCGATGAACTGAAGGCCGGCGACCACGGTACCACTTTCGGTGGCAACCCCATCGCTTGCGCTGCAGGTCTCGCAGTTGTCAATCAGGTTTCTGAACCGGCCCTGCTGAAGAATGTTGTGGATAGGGCTGTGCAGATCCGCACCGCTCTGGCTGACATCAAGGCCAAGTACAGTGCAATCAAGGAAATCCGTGGTGAAGGCCTTATCGTCGGCCTCGCTCTGGATGAATCCTTGCCGGTGGGTAACGTTGTGACTGCAGCCCGCGCAGAAAAGCTCATGGTGCTTTCCGCAAAGGGTAACGTGCTCCGTATGCTTCCGCCGCTGAACATCAGCGCAGCCGAAGTGGACGAAGCCATGGCAAAGCTCGCAGCAGCATTCGCAAAGGTCGCTGGCTAATCCGCGCCTCGCGAATCAAATCGCCTCCCCTAAAAAAGGCGGTGGAAATTGACTAAATCAGGTCTTTTCCACCGCCTTTTTATTAT
>NZ_MWQG01000042.1:0-24210 GCF_002210365.1 Fibrobacter sp. UWH1 | reverse complement strand
TCTTCTGTCATTTCCGACCCCGATCGGGAATCTAGTAGTTCCTCGGTAAAATCCAGCAGCAGCTCGGCTAAGTCCAGTTCCTCGGTGAACTCGTCATCAAGTATCAAATCTAGCAGCAGTTCTTCTGTGAAACAATCAAGTTCTAGTTCAAATGTTACTCAATCGTCAAGCAGTATTGTAAAAGGGGAGTACTTTAATCCAAGTCTCTCATATAGTGAGTTTGAAGACGATAGAAACCATCGTGTTTACAAGTATTTGACTATTGCAGGGGAAAATCAAAAAGGTGAACGCGCTTCCGTTACCGTTATGGCTGAAAACTTGAATATTGGCGAAATGATTGATGGAACGTTGAATCAGTCTAACGAATCTAAAATTGAAAAATACTGCTATAATAACGATACTGCTATTTGTTTGACTTATGGTGGACTTTACCAGTGGGCCGAAATGATGGGGTTCAACGATAGTTGTAATACCAAGAGTTGCGGTCATCTGATTCAAGAAAAACATCGTGGGATTTGCCCGGATGGATGGAGACTTTTAACTTATGATGATATATATGTGATTGTGCATGCTGATGGTAATAAAAATGGTGTTTCTGATCTTCGGGCAACATTCTTTGGTGGCTTGAATTATAGTGGATACACCTTGATTGGTGCTGGTTTAAGGAAAAATGGCGAATTTAATGGTTTGAATACAAGTACATATTGGTTCTATCCTATAGAAAATGCACAATATGCTTATAGAGCTAAAAGTAATTCGATGTGGAAAGATGATGATAAGCCGGGAATTGATATGGCAAACCAAGATAAATCATCGGGTGTTTCTGTACGCTGTGTGATGGTTGAATAATTCAATCGGAGCCTAGACAGAGACTGCTTTGCGTTATACAACTATTGAGGTCGATATGTCTAAAAAAACAGCAAGGAAAATTTGCTCGTGATGACTGCAAAATCGGCATCCATCAACAGCGCAAGATTTGCATAGACACTCCGACGGAAGCCGACATGAAAGCCTTCAAGAAAAACATCCCTGTCGGTTCCACATCGCTTTTGCGTTAGGCCCCGCAGCCCGCATGGGGTCGGACTCGCGCGGCGCTTGCCTTGTGCAGTTGCAGGTCGCGCGAGGCTGAACGAACGACTCGCATCGCGAGTCGATAGCGCAAGAGGGCCGGCCCGCCAGGGCAACGCCCAAAACATCGCCCCCTGTCGCCTATAGTTTGCAAAGTGAAATTTTTTTGCGCCACCGCCTTGACACCGTCCAAACTTTTGTATAAATTTAGTAGTGAACAAAAGAACACTAATCAAGCCGTCGCTTTTTTAGCATGTAGCGACCGGAGGAAGAATGAATAGAAGCCAATTCTGGGCCATGGCCCGCGATCTCAAGGAACATCCTGAGAATCTCCCCAAGTATCGTGAAATCTATAGGAATGTCTATCCGTTCAGCGATGGCATTTTTAAGATGCTGATGGCGAGCGAAGGCAAGCCGGAGCGAACGATCAAGTTTTTGAACGCCATGCTCGGGCTCACTGGGAACAAGTCGATTACGAAGTTCACCCTGGGCGTCCAGGAACAGCCCGGCGTAATGGACAACAAGACCAACATTTTTGACATTTACGGATACAATCAGGCGAATGAACCCGTGGTCATCGAGGTGCAGCAGAATTTCAACACCCTGTTCATGGACCGTCTGGTTTATTACACTTCTCGCATCGTGAATAACCAGGTGAAGAAAAACAAGAGTTACGAGCTGCCGCATATCTATGTGCTTTCTCTGCTTGTGGATGACCAGTTCCCGCTGGAGCCTGACACTTATTTTCATCAGTGCCAGGTAATGCGGAACCGTAAATATCCATTCAAGAAGATTGATGTATTTCTTGTGGAAATGTCGAAGTTTTTCCGCATGGACGACCGTCTGCAAGAAGAAAATCGCCGGGAAGCCCGTGATGTGTCGCCCCGCGCAGAAATGCTGCGGCTCTTTCGCGATGTGTTGGAAGACAAGACCATCGACGAGGAAAAAGCGGGAAATCTCCTTGACGAAGACTTCGCAAAAGATGTATCTTTTGTGGGGTACACCGATGAACTTTTACTCCTGGAGGTAGATAACATGACAGACATGCTTTACGAAAAGCAGGGCTCCTACCTGCAGGGAAAAGAAGAAGGTCTTTCCCAGGGGCGCGACGAAGAAAAGCGCGAACTCGCCAAGGGATTCCGTGATGATGGTTTTCCGTTAGAGGCAATCGCCAAGCGAACGGGCCTCACTCCCGAAGAAATCAAGGCACTGTAAAAACCTTTTGCATTCCGTCACCAATCCAATAGCAAAAAGACCACGCCATCATAGGCGCAGTCTTTATTGCGTATTTCAGTCGCAGCAACCCGCTAATTACTTCAAGTTGGTCTTGAAGAATTCGTCAAGCTTTGCAAAGGGAATCTTTTCCATATTGTCGTAAAGATCCACGTGAGATGCGCCAGGAATTACCAAAAGTTCCTTGTTGGAAGGATTCGGGTTTGCCTTGATGCCTGCGGCGGGATTGCCTTCAACCATGTACTTGTAAGCGTCCTTTCCGAAGTAGAAGGAATGAGCCTTGTCGCCGTGCATCACGAGAACTGCGGAGCGAATTTCGTTGGTGTAACGGAGGAATCGGGCGTTGGCATAAGCCTGGGTGCCTGTTGCATTCCAACCATCGTTGGAATTGCCAGAACGCTTGTGGTAACCGCGAGGAGTCTTGTAGTAAGCGTAGTAATCCTTCACGAAGTAGGGTGCATCATCCGGAAGCGGGTCCACAACGCCACCGGCACGCAGGTAGGAGCCAGCAGCACGATCCTTTACACGCTGGGCTGCGAGAGCCTTGCGGCCTTCATAGCGAACTTCTTCATTGTCGCCAGAATCGAAGTAACCGTTGCCGCCCACGCGGGTCATGTCATACATGGTGCTTGCCACAGTTGCCTTGATGCGGGTGTCAGCGGCAGCAGCGTTCAGGGCGATGCCACCCCAACCGCAAATACCGATAATGCCGATGCGTTCAGCATCCACATTTTCCTGAGCGCCGAGAAAATCTACAGCGGCCATGAAGTCTTCGGTGTTAATGTCCGGAGAAGCCACGCGGCGGGGCATGCCGCTGCTTTCGCCAGTAAAGCTGGGGTCAAATGCGATGGTCAAGTAGCCCTTTTCTGCCATGGTCTGTGCGTAAAGACCGCTGGACTGTTCCTTCACTGCGCCGAAGGGGCCAGAAACAGCGATGGCCGGGAACTTGCCATTTGCAGCAAGGCTTGCATCCTTCGGGATGTACATATCGGCAGCCAAGGTGATGCCGAAATTGTTAGTGAAGGTCACCTTCTTATGATCCACCTTTTCGCTCTTGGGGAAAACCTTGTCCCATTCTTGAGTTAGTTCCAATTTTTCGTTCTGTGCCATAGCGGTCTCGTTTGCGGAGTAGCTGATAGTTGCGTTTGCAGCCTTTGCGGAAGCCTGGTTTGCGTCGCTCTTGTCGCAGCAGGCGGTGAAAGCGGTTGCCACAGAGATTACTGCGGCAGCGGTAACGATTTTACCTAAGGAAGATTTCTTGAAATTCATTTTCAATCCTATGAAGATGTTTTTGCAAGATACAATTTAGAACCAAAAAACACAATAAGCAAATACTTAATTTTTATGCTTTGCTATGCTTTTTAGGCATAACAGTATATAAAATCAAAGTATTTGCTATTTCAACAAAACCGCGCTATATTTGTAACATGAAAAATTTGTTGAATTTTATTTTTGCAGGTCTATTGCTTCTGCCTTTATATGCCTGCGCCGATTCCGGGTCAAACGCGGAACAAGGTTCAAATGAGGTTTCGGTTGTCGAAATGAACAAAATCAAAATCACCATCGGCTCCCAGGAATTCATTGCCACCCTAGCAGTCAACGCCACCGCGCAAAGTTTCAAGGAAAAACTTCCCCTGACAATTTCCATGACGGAACTCCACGGCAACGAATACTATGTCTATTTGGATTCCGGTTTCAAGACAACAAGCTTCGTTCCCGACTCTATCAAGAAAGGCGACATCAAGGTTTATGGTTCCGACTGCCTCGTCTTTTTCTACGAGACCTTCAGCAATCCAGGCTACAGCTACAGCGACATCGGAGCATTCGAAAATCCTGACGGTTTAAAGGACGCCCTGAAATCCGGCGCCAAGAAAATCACAATCCAAAGTCTTTAATTCGCTCAGCATTTTTTATGGAGACACGCAAATGAAAAAGGTTCTCGTTATTTCTTCCAGCCTCCGCAAAGGAAGCAACTCCGACATTCTGGCCAAGGAATTTGCCAAGGGTGCAAAGGACGCCGGCAACGAAGTGGAATACATTTCCCTGCAGGGAAAGAACATTGCATTTTGCCGCGGTTGCCTCGCCTGCCAAAAGAAGGGCAAGTGCGTCATCAAGGACGACGCCAACGAAATCACCGAAAAGATGAAGAACGCCGAAGTCATCGCCTTCGCAACGCCCATCTATTACTACGAAATGTGCGGTCAGCTGAAAACCATGCTGGACCGCGCTAATTCCCTTTACATTAGCGAATACAAGTTCCGCGAAATCTACCTGCTAGCCACCGCCGCAGAAAATGAAAAGACCACCCCGAAGAACGCCATAAACGGAATCAAGGGTTGGATTGCCTGTTTCGACAATGTCAAGCTGAAGGGAACTGTTTTCGCCAGCGCCTCCGAGCCCAAGGAAACCGCAAGCAACAAGATTGCTCTCGCCGAAGCCTACAAGAAGGGATCTAAGGTCTAATGACTCTGGAAGAATTCAAGAAGGTCATGGCCTCCGGCGCGCGAATCATCGCCGGAAGTGAAACCCATTTGCTTATGCACGAAATGTCCCAGCGGGCCTTGAAAATCACTGCGGAAATCAACACAGGCTATCACGAGCCCGCTGAAATCCGCAAGCTATTTTCGAAACTGATCGGCGAGCCTGTCGATGAATCTTTCGGGCTGTTCCCGCCCTTCAATACGGACTGCGGTAGAAACATCAAAATCGGCAAACGGGTATTCATTAACGCAGGCTGCAAATTTCAGGATCACGGAGGCATCACCATTGACGACGGAGCCCTCATCGGTCACAACGTCGTTCTCGCCACATTGAATCACGCCCCCGAACCCGAACACCGCGGAGATATGTACCCCAAGCCCATCCACATCGGAAAAAACGTGTGGATCGGTTCCAACGCCACCATTCTTCCGGGCGTCACCATCGGCGACGGCGCCATTGTCGCGGCAGGAGCCGTAGTAAACAAAAACGTCGCCCCCAACACGGTGGTAGGCGGCGTTCCTGCGAAAGTGATTAAGGAAGTGTAGTACTTGAAATCAAGAACATCGTGGAGAATCTGGCTAGCTCAGCGGCGATACCGATCGCATTTTGCGACCAGTTCGTCGAATTCATTCTTGTTCAGCCGAATCATGAATTCTTCGGGGTTGACTTTTAACTAAAATTTTGTTAGATTACAGTTATTGGGTCCTAATAAGGTGAAAGCGGGCTTCATGCCATGCGTTTCGAAAGAAACCTAGCCTTATACAAGGGTCCATTTTTTATTTTACCATGGGATTCTTAGAAGAATAATACTTGAAATCAAGAATGTCGTGGACAATCTTGATTTTATCTTTCAAGTAATTATAGAATCGATATTCTTTTTTTTCATAAACACGCTGAATGGTCCAAAGAACATAGTCGGATGCCTGCAGCAAAGGTATTTCTGACGCTTGCTGAATAAAAATCCTTATTGAATTTTTGTTCTCGTAATGCCATTTGCTGCTGAAAGCATCAATTGCAGAATCAATGGCGCTTTGCATAGTGTCCTTGCGAACAACATTTCCCAATGAAGAAAAATAACAGTCAATTTCAGAATATAGGTGCAAACGATTTTCAAGCAGATTTTTAACCGCGTACTTGTAAATTTCTGTATTCTTGAATTCAAAACGCTTTCTGAAGAATTCCTCCCTTTTTTGGAGGACTACACAATAATAGGTAAAATCCAGATTTTTAAGCAAACGGAAAACCCTATCGCGAACTTCAGGGCAATCCTTTGCCGCATGAAAAGCGACTTTTGTTTTTTCCATAGAAGGAATTTCCCGTAAAAGTTCATCTTCACAAATTTCTTTATGCAAAGCGTTTAAAGACTTGGTTAGTCCCTTAGGATTCTTTGTTTCTAGGTAACCTACCATAAAAACCTTGCTTGCAACTCCACTTTCAACAAGGTTCACCCCATGATGACCCAGAATATTTGGATCCCCTGCCTCATCAAAATAATAATAGGCTTTCACATTCTCAGTTTCTTTCATATCGCAGAAATATACCTATTTTATTTGTTTCAAGCAAGACGGTCAAGGCTTTGCTAGTTTCAGCTAGAACAATCGCCAACACAAATAAAGTAGTATTCTTTAGCGATTTTCCATTGTTACTTTTCATTCCAACTGATGATTTCTTGTTCCAACTTTACATTGTTATCCAACATATACTGAACTGTTTCAACATACTTTCCGGATTTAATCAGGCCGTCCGCTTTAACTGTATCGTTCTCTACAAGCGTCTTACAATACCTTTCGTATTTCTTGAGCTGTTCAACGCCCATACAGAATGGTTGAAAGTCAATACCTGTTTTGTACTTAAGATTTTCTAATATCAAAAGTCCATCGGGATCTATATCACCAAAGTGGTAGAATTCCAATGTTTCATTTTGATTTTTAATTAGCTGAATAAATTTTCGTTTTGCAGTATTATGGTAGCCACTCAAATACACGAAGAAAGAATTATCATGTTGGACACGATTGAACGACGTTAAATTTTCAACCGTCATCAACTTTTTTTCAAAAATTTCAATCTTTGTTATTGAGTTCAGAATCGTAGACGGCAACGCAAGCGGTCTATCTCGTAAAACGCTTATAATATCCCCATTATCAAAGATAATCTTCGCATTACCTTTAAAATGCACATATGAAGGATTTGGATAGACGTTTAATTCTTCCAGGATTTTCTTTTCAAATTCTTTGATTTCCGATTCCTGAGAGGCTAGTTCATCAAAACATCCGCTCTCTCGTAATATCTTGCATACTTGTGATCTATAAGACTTTTCCCACACTTTCGAATCATGAGCAACTTCTATGGAAAGCTCTCGTTCAAGAATTTCTTGCTGGTTATTTAAGATATAATCAAGGAACGCTACAATAATCTTTACTGATTCAAGTGGGTATAATTCTTTCTTACCTTGATTGATTCGTTCAATTTGAACATCGCAAAAGTTTTTTATAACAGCATGTTTGTCAAGGCATGATGTGTAAAAATCTAAGGATTCCTGTAAAAGAATCTTTTTCTCCTTTACACCAAGAATATTTCTGAGTTGATTCCAGACATTTTCTTCGTCAATAGCAATGATCTTGGCAATATGATTATCTTTATAAAAGATATCTATCAAACCAGACTGCTGAAGCCCCGCAACCTCTTGCTCAAAGTTCCTAACTTCATCAAGATCAGCAAAATCATCTTCATATTTCTCAAAGATCTTAGATGGTTCTACAGCAAAAGACTGACGAACAGAATTCTCACCTTTATAGCTTTTACTGTTCTCATACTTTTTTAAAAGCTTATCAAGAACAAGTTTTTGTCGCTTGTTTAAATTCATACCGCAGACTTCCTGATACCTTCTTCTGCATAGGTGTATTTACCATCAGAATACAAAGCCACCGTATTATCAATATGGCTACCGATACTGTCTATTTTTTCTGGAGGTGCAGCATAGAATACTTGGAAATGATTTTCCTCCAGGAATTTCACCATCTGCTCAATACGTTCCTTTGACAGGGCGGAGAAAGCTTCATCAATGAACGCTACACGAGCACAATTTTTTTCCTTGGGATAGAACTGCATCAAGCTGGCGGCAAGAATAATGAAGTACGGAGTTTGCTTTTCGCCACCACTTGCAGAGCCTTGCTTCTGAGAAAGGTCCATCTCTTCCCCATTTTTACGTCGGATGCTCATGTCATAAACAAAATAGTTTCTATAGTCAGAATATTCCATTTCATCAGAACCTTGTTGTAGAATATCGTCTAGGAATTTCTGCACATCTGCGTTAAACTTATCCTGAGAAACCTTCATCGGATTGAAAAAATCCTGATTGATATAGCTTTCAAGATTATTACAAATATCAAAGAAAATTTTTCGGTCTGGTCTTTCTTCCATTTTGAATTGATAAAAATCAATACCAAAAGGAATCTTCTTCAGTTCCTTATTGATAATATCAATTTCCTCTCTAGCTTTTTCGATATTTTCCTTTAATTCTGCAATAAAATCATGGAGAAATGCATTGCGGAGCTTTGTGGAGGCGTCTTCAAGCTTGTTTTTTGCCTCATCAAGTTTTGCATTGGCAATATCGCGATATTCTTCACGATAGAACCAGATGTAAGCAACACCACGTTCGTTCAAATCCTTTCCAGCAAGTTTATTGTATTCAAGTTGAATGTTTTCAAGAGTTTTTTCTTTATCATTCAAATCAGATACTGCATTTTTCACCGTCTTCTCAGCAATGACTAAAAAATTGTTTTGCTGTTTCCTCATCTGATCATACTGGTTAAGCATTTCCTGTTCTAGTTCGAGATTTTCTTGTACAAGCTTTTGATAGTCAGCCGTCTTCATGTCTATGCTTTGAATCAAATTTCGAATTGCCAGAGCATTGTTATTTTGGGAAGACTCGTTCTTTCCCAAATCTCTTTCTAAACGCGACCTTTCACGATCGAATTCATCGACTTTCTTCTCTGCCATTTCAATTTCTTGCATAGCGCGTAGCATTTCTGGGCTATTCTTAAGAATTTCGATTTCATTTACAATCTGTCCAAGTCTACCATTCAATAGCCTTATTTTTTCTACAGCCTCGAAATCATATTCATCGGGATCCCACTCAATGTTACCACACAAGCGTAGCAAATCGCTTAATTCGTTGATTTGCTCAGTAAGATTACGCAACTTTGCAAAGTGCTGTTCCCTTTCACTCTCTCTTTTTTTCAAAAGTATTTCAACAGCTTTTTCGCCTAAACAAGGATCAACATCATTAATTTTC
The DNA here is from genome assembly GCF_002210365.1 of Fibrobacter sp. UWH1. Lineage (NCBI taxonomy): Bacteria > Pseudomonadati > Fibrobacterota > Fibrobacteria > Fibrobacterales > Fibrobacteraceae > Fibrobacter > Fibrobacter sp. UWH1. Next base: position 15,134 of record NZ_MWQG01000042.1, on the reverse strand, counting down.
ATCATAGATGCTGCATAACTCTTTGCTAGCATGCCGTCTTTCATTAATCCACCCTTTGGGTAATCATGAAGTTCTTCGATGGTATGGCAAAGATGAATTCCATTCAGCAAATAATTGGCGTACTTTCGAGCCGCTTTATTCTTGATTTCAAGAATTTCTGCAGCAGAATCTTTTTCAATGTCACTATCCGGAATTTTATCAGACAAAACCACATTTGCATTTGTGAGTTTTTTTTCTTTAAGGATTCTCAGAGCGACATCGCAATATTCGTCATCAACAATCAAGAAATAACGTTTACGGCCAAGGAACGTTTCAATAGCCAAGCGCCAGCTTTCATCCTTGATTTCCTCCACTAATTCGGCAAAAAAGCGAACTTCAGACTTTATGGAGCGGCTGTTAAATTCTTCCTGGATAGAGCATTTTGCATTTTCAGCATCTTTTGGGAAAATAACTTTCTTAGCCTGCAAATCCTTGATATTCCGTTCAATCTCAGCAAGAGTTTTCTTACACTCATCTCTTCTATCTTCTAAACGAACCTTATTTGCAGTATACTCTTCACTAACAGTTTGAATTTGATTTCCTAATTCAATAAATTGAGTCTGCTTTTCAGAAGCATCAATTCCATCTTCCGCTAGATTCTTAAGTATTTCTTGAGATTCTTTAGAAACCGAAATGTCATTTTCAATTTGAGGAAGCAATTGTGTAATGGCAACCTGAAGATTTTTTAGAGCCGCAATAGAGGTTTCACATTCCTTAATCTTTTCTTTGCACTTCTTCAACTCTTCATTTTTACTACCTAGCGAATCACTAAGGGTTCTATTGGAATCCTTAACTTTAGTACGACTTTCGCGTACGGTTTCTAATTCAGTTTCAACAGTTTTCTTCTGTGACTCCAATTGTCCCTGTTCAAGTACTAGCGTCTTCGACAGAAGCTCGCGCTTTTCCAAATCCTGTTTATCTTTCTGAAGATACTGATAGCTATACATCATCTTACGAATATTCATGTATTTCAACTGTTTTTCGTAAGCCGTAGTTGCAACTTCAATTTTTTCTAGAAGTTCCTTACGTTTTTTGTTATTCTCCAGCATTTGAAGTGCTTCAGTATAATGGTTTTTCTGTTCTCTTAAAGACTGCAAAGAGTTAACGTCGTTCTGAACGAGTACAGAGTCCTTCACAAACTTTTCAACATTCTTTTCCGGCTTGAAAGCCATCATCTTTAAGATTTTTTCGACGTACTTCTTAAAGTCTCCATCACTTATTCGAAGGCCTAAAGCTCTTGCAATTGCAGGTTTGGCCTTTTCTCGGCCAAGCATCTCCGAAGCCTTTACAGGAATCCCCTTTCTAATAAGATTCTTTCCGCTAGCAATGCTTAATCTTCCATTTTCAACAGATCTAAAGTTAAAATCCTCGATTTTAGCATTCTGGAAGATAAACCATTTTGATTCCGCAGAATCCTGTGCAGACCGGGATTCAATATTCACTCCAACGACAAAATCGCCTTCTGTAGGAGAATTGAATTCCATGACAATATAACTGACAACGGCATCTTTTCTAAGATATCGATCAGAACCATTTGTCTTACGGTCGCCATGGATATAAGCATTTACCGTTCGTTCTTTGTCATCGGCAGCACGATTAAACTGAGTATTTGCAAACAACAAATAAGACATGGCATCAAGAATTGTAGTCTTTCCTGTGCCATTAACACCCGTAAATAGGGTTGAACTACCTAATTCAATGCAAACATTCTGAAAACAAGACCAGTTTAATAGAAGAAGTTTCTTTGCGGTTTTACGGAATTCCATGATTATTCCTCCTCCCCTTCTGCATCAAAGTTATCTTCTACAACATCTTCGTTTTGAGGACCGGCATTCAACATTTTTTCGCGAACACCAGCGACAAATGTGGCGAATTCAGATTCATCTAAAGCGAATTGAATCGACGGATAAAGAACAATCACACGTTCATTATCCGCAGCATTCCAATTGACAAAAATCAAATTATATCTTGCAAAAAGTTGCAACGCTGTTTTAAGATTGCTCTTAATATCAAAAGCACCCTTAAACTCAAACTTCTCCAATTCCGCATTCAGTTCTGGGAAAGTCGTCGTAATTTGCTTGGAAAGTGATCCTGATTGAATCTTGTCCATATACAAGGTCCACAAACAGCAAAGAATGATGCTCTGGAATTTATTGAATTTTTGCTTTGAAACAACAACATCGGAGCTGTCATTTTGGAGCATCACAACCCCATTATCCTTCACAATAATATCAAAGCCAATCAAGTTAAGATAATCCGAGAATAGTCCTTCATTCGATTTAACAAAGAAGAACATCTTGCGGTTATCTTCATCCATATCGCGGACAATGAAGGTTTCTTTCAAAAGACGGCGGCAACATTTTTTGAACAATAATTGTTCCGAGGAAGTAAGGTCATCCCACATTTCATTAATTGTTGACATTTTTCTTTGCCCTCCAATGTCGAACCTTAAATTCTTCTGATTCAATAAAATCTTCGTCGGTTTCTACCAAATAACCATTATCGCGAGCGTAAGTCACAGCTGCCATAGACGCAAGAACATCTTTTTTTTCATTCAATCGAAGATTAGAACTGTCAATCTTTCCATTAATTGATTGCTTTTCTAGGAATTTCGCCATTAATTCCTTGGAATACGGATTATGCGATTCCTTCTGCAATTGAATTTTTTGACGTTCACGCTCTTCTACACTCATTTCGACAAGGTCAGTCTCAATATTCGATTGAGCACTTTGGTTTTTATGCGGATAGTGCAGCGATGATCTGTCTATAAATTCATAATCATGAATATGGAAGAGATACTGAATTTCATCATCTATCTTGTTCAGTTTGTCGTCTTCTAGATTCTGGACCAAATAGCGAACCGTTTCTTCAACATTTCCACGATTATCCCGGCCTTTATTTCGAAGAATTCGTTCACGAGCAACGGCAATCTTGATATACGCATTAATCTGATCCTTAATGCGTTTCATAATCTTGTTGTAATCGTCATGGAGAAAACGTCTGGTGCTATCAAGCATCCTTAAAACTTTTTCTTCAGCAAAGGCTCTTGTGCAACCGTCTTCATCCATGACACTTTGGGTAAGAGATCCAAAATAACCAAGACCTTTAAATTCTTCTAACCGTCTGGATATTTTCTCACGATAGAGATGGATATTTTGTTGCTGAACAAGACGAGAATATTCCTTAATAAAGTCCCCATCGCAATATTTGATAATATTTTCAGTCAAACTGACCAGGGTTCCTTCACGGAGCATTCCTTCAATAATTTTTTTTATGGACGTAGCGAGTTTCTTCAGAGCCGAAGATAGTTTGCGAGCTTCTTCATACACGGGGGTCAAAATCAATTTATAAGGATTTTGTTCGCCTTGAGCCCAATGCTCCAAAGTATTATAAATTGTGTAGATGGAAACTGAAAATTCAGAGCGAACAGGATTCTTTAGATTTTCAATAAATTGAGCCAAGGCAAGACCGTTATCCGTCATCACAATGGTCTTTTCCAAGGAGGAATCGTCAGTTTCTTCTTCTAGCCAACCAGCATCCACAAAACGCCGAATAATAAAATTAGCGTTACCATTCCAATCAGATTCTACAGGAGACACTGAAGAATCATCTTCCTTGATTTCAATATGGTTTTCTAGTAAGAAAGCAGCAATCATATCACGGACGATATCACGCGCGATTCTATACGAAATTTCATCTTCAAAAAGACCATATATTTTCAGTAAAAGTTCTGAATATACAGCCCTGTTGGGGTTGCGACGACCAAGAATTGTGAAGAAGTCTGCTGGAATTATGTCAAAAACACTGTGCACAACCTAAATATAATCCATTTCTGCTGTCACTTTGTGTCAAATTGGAATATTCCTTCGCTTTTATAACTTTTATGTATAACGAAAACGAAAAACATCCGAAGATGTTGTTCGGATTTAAAGAGATGAAACCGAACCAGAATATCAAATAAAAATCAATTATTCCCCAAACAAACTCTGCGCATTTTTGTACAGGACCTGTTCTACATTTTGAGGAACAATTTCTTGCAGGTTTTTCTTTAGAATAGACAAGTTCTTTATCAGAACCGGTTCTGCGACGTAGGGATAATCCGTTCCATAAAGCAGATGGTCGGGGGTGGTAATTGTCAAAAGTTCACGAATGGTTTCTGGAGTTGCAGCCCCTGCCAAATCGTAGTAGAAAGCTTCCAAATTCTTGGCAATATCAACGCCCTTCAAATACCCAACGTTATTCATGACGGGCATCAGGCTTTGCATGCGAGGCACGGCCAGCGGCAAGAAAGAACCGCAGTGGGGCACCACGATTTTCAACTTCGGGAACCGAACCGTAATGTTGTGGCCCACCATATTCAACACCGCCCGAGAGGTTTCCGCCAGATATTCGTAGGAAGCCAGCGGCACAACAGAAGTCAATTCCTTATTTACGGCAGAAGGCTTGTGAGGGTGGGAAATGATAACCGCCCCACGTTCATTCAGCACCTTCATAAGTGGGTCAAGCGCGGGATCTCCCAAATAAAGCCCGCGGCTATTAGAGGCTAGCTAAACGCCATCGGCGTGCAAGGTGTCAAGAGCATAAATGGCTTCGCGAATAGCTGCATCGACATCAGGCAATGGCAAGGTGACACAGAAAAGGAATCGGCCTTTATGTATAGCCTTCACTTCAGCCATTTCCTCATTTATTTTGCGGATCAGCTGAGCGCTTTCAACGCTGTCACCAAGCCAAGGTTGCGGCGCAGGCAATGTTAAAACGGAAGTCTGTATGCCGGCGGCATCCATAAACTTGATATGCTTTTCAAGACTCCACTGGGGAATGGGAAAATCTTCATCAAGAAGGGCGTCATGTTTTACCAGATAATCACGATAGGATTTCGGAATCATGTGTGAATGGGTATCGATGGGCTTCTGAGCGTAAGTCATATTTGCAAGAATAAAGATTGGCAGGATTTTCAGTAAAAGCTTTTTCATACCCTCCAATATAACATCTAGAGTTAACTCAAGGTCAAGGGGTAAGACGCAAAAAAATCGCCTCGCATTTTCAGCGGGTGACTTTTCAAAAAATGAATCTATGTGCTAGGGCGAAAAGTTGAATCTTATCGCACAAAGTTCATGGGCTGCCAATCTTCTTTGGCTGGTTTTTCGGCGGTGCCGGTGGCGAACTTCTTCAGCATGAATGCCATGTTGTTTGCCAGAGTGCGCATGGTCTGCATGCCTTCTGTATCCTGGGCGGATTCCGCTTCGGCACGGCCGTAGGCGATGTTCCAGTACTGGGAAGTAACGACAGGCATGTTCAGCATCTGGAATGGCATTTGCAAAGTCTGGAACGCAGCAGTTGCACCACCGCGGCGGCAGCAGCAAACAGCGGCGGCGGGCTTGCCCTGGAAATGAGCGCCGGCAGCGTAAGCCATGCGCTGGATCAGGGAAAGTACGGAACCGTTGGGCTGGCCCCAGTAAACAGGAGAACCCACAATCAGAGCGTCGCTGGTTTCCATCTTGGCGATGACTTCGTTACAGATGTCTTCGTCAAAGGCACAGCGGCAATTACCCTTGGTCTTGCAGACGTTGCAGGCGATGCAACCGCGAACAGCCTTATTGCCGATCCATACGATTTCGCTTTCGATGCCGTTCTTCTTCAATTGTTCCGCCGCCTCGTTCAAAGCGGTAAAAGTGTTGCCATTCTTGCGGGGACTTCCGTTAATCAATAAAACTTTCATTTTGTTACCTCAATTTTAAAATGGTTTCCAGTCGTTGGCGTTCCGTTCAGTTCCAACTTGATACGGAGAAGATGCCTTCGTAAAGTCTACATCATCCTGGGAATCTTGGGTGCTGCGCGATTCCTGAGTTTTCGGTTCCACACGGATAGGAGAATTTTCTTCGCCACACTCCTTGAACTGTTCGCCTTTATACTTTCGTGCGGCAAGCAGGCCTGCTTCGAAAAGCAAGTAAGTGGGAGCGCCCAGAATCAGCTGGCTGATAATATCCGGAGGAGTCAGCAGTGCCGCCAGTAAAAGGATTGCTACAACCACATAAGGGCGGGCGTGGCAAACAGTTTCGTAATAGACAACGCCGGAACGAATCAAGGCGTACGTCACCAGCGGGAACTGGAACATACATCCAAATGCAAGGGAAAGCCACAGCGCCAAGGTAACGATGTTTTCTACGCCAAAAATCGGCTGCAGGGTTTCGCTTTCGAAACTCATGCCGAAGCGCACCACCAGCGGGAAGCAAATTCCCAGGCAGAACACCACGCCCGAAATAAAAAGCCCGCTGGTCATCCACACAATAGAACGGACAAACTTCCGCTCATTTTCGTAAAGGCCCGGCAGCACGAACTTCCACAAGTTCCAGGCAATGTACGGAGAACAGATGATGCAATCCATAAGTGCCGCGATTTTTAGCTGCAGCAGGAATACTTCCATTGGGGAAAAGTAATGGAGTGTGGCGCCGCTCTGGGCCACAAGTTCTGCGCTGAACCAGTCAAGAACATAGGACGACAACAAAAACATCGGGATAATCCCGATGCCTAGCGCTACAAAACAGTGAATCAGCGCCGTACGCAAGGCCTCCAAGTGAGAGACCAACGTCTGTTCCTGATCTTCTTTTTTCATGTAGGTATGAGCTCGGTGCTACGCACCTTTGAGGTATGAGGCCGGCGATTCTCGCCTTTGAGGTTCATTTTTTCCACCTCAAGGAGGCAAAGCCTCCGTCCCTCACAGCTCAAAGCGAAGCGACCTCAAAGGGCTTTAGCCCTGTTCCTTTTTCGCTTCAGCTTCGCCGACTTTTTCCACAGTTTTCTGCAGGTCTTCAGCTTCTTCCTTCAGGGCGTCCTTTGCCTTCTTGTATTCGTGCTGGGCACGGCCAAGAGAGCGGGCCAGTTCAGGAATGCGCTTGCCACCGAACAGCAGCAAAACCACAACAACAATCAGGATGATTTCTGGAATTCCAAGAGACATGGGAACCTCAACGCTTTATAAAAATTTCCGTTCAATGGAAAGTTACAAAACTTCCACCAACTTGTACTTACGAGAACCCATCTTATGGTGTTCCATAGCGTCAAGCTGATGCAAGCCTTCGCGACTTTCAATACGTTCCTTCAGGTCGGCAAGTTCCTTAGGCGGAAGCTTGTACACCATGTCGATGCTAGCCTGGTCCACTGCAAGAATGTCGGTAGATGCAAGGATACCGATATCGCGGCAGGTAGGTTCTGCAGCACTGGTGCCTGCACAGTCGCAGTCCACGGACATACGGCGCAGCACGTTGATGAAGCACATTTTGCCCTTGAAATGATCGCAGGTTGCCTTGGCGGAGTCGCCCATCAGTTCCATGAACTTGGCGCCCATAATCCAATCGGCAGAAGAATTTACATCGGATGTATTCAAGTGGACTTCACGCTTACCAATCTGACCGCCTGCACAACCGATGGCAATGTTTTTCATGGAGCCGCCGAAACCACCCATGGCATGACCCTTGAAATGGGTAAACACCACCATGGAATCGTAGTTCAGCATGTGCTTACCTACATGCAATTCCTTGAGCCAGTAACCGTCCTTCACAGGAATGGGAGTTTCGCCATCTTCGTCCATAATGTCGACGACCGTGAACTTGGTAAAGCCATTGACTTCAAGAGCCTTGCGGTGGTCTGCAGTAGTATAACGTCCACCCTGGTAAAGAGTGTTGGTCTCTACGATAGTGCTGTTAGGAATAGCCTTCTGCAAGGCTTCGTCCCATTCGCGAGGAATAATGTTCGGGCCGTTAGGTTCGCCAGTGTGGAGCTTGATGGCCACCTTGCCAGAGATGTTCTGCTTCACCTTTTCGTAAAGTTTCAGAACGCCAGCGGCACTGAGATCCTTGGTAAAATAGACGGTAGACACCTTGTCCTCCTTGGAGTTTTTCGCGGGAGCAGCGTTAGCGGCGTTTGCAGCACTTGCAAGACCAGCCACAGCAACGGCACCCGCAGAAGCCTTCAGAAAATCACGACGATCCATAACGGCCTTCTTATTAGAGCTCAATAATACGATACTTGCGGTTGCCCATCTTCAGAGCTTCCATGGCAGGGAGCTGATGCAAGCCTTCGCGAGTTTCGATACGTTCCTTGATATCCTTCAGTTCGCCAATGGGCAGCTTGTAAACCATGTCTACGCTGGCCTGGTCCACAGCGAGAATATCGGTGGAAGCAAGGATACCGATGTCGCGGCAAGTGGGTTCAGCAGCGCCAACGCCAGCACAGTCGCAGTCCACGGACATACGGCGCAGCACATTGATAAAGCACATCTTGCCCTTAAAGTGATTGACGGTTGCCTTGCCGGATTCAGCCATGGCTTCCATGAAGCGCTTGCCGCTGTTGCTCCACTTGGGGTAAAGTTCCGGCTTTGCATTGTAATCCGGATCTTCCATCTTTTCGTGAATCATCTTCTTGCCCACATTGGCGTCGGCACAGCCGATGGCGATGTTCTTGAGGGAACCGCCGAAACCACCCATGGTATGGCCCTTGAAGTGGGTCAGCACCACCATGGAATCGTAATTCACGATATGGCCGCCCATGCTCATTTCCTTAAAGTGCTTGCCGCCAGGAACAGGGAGCATCACCGTACCTTCTTCGTCCATGATGTCCACGGGGCAGAAAGTCCAGCCGTTTACCTTCAAAGTCTCGCGATGCTTTTCGGTAGTATCGCGGTCGCTGGGATGGTAGTAGGTGTTGGTTTCCACAATGTTGGAATTGGGAATCAGGGCCTGCACTGCCTTCACCCATTCGCGGGGCAAAATGTTGGGGCCGTTCTTTTCGCCTGTATGAACCTTGATAGCCACCTTGCCAGAAATATTCTGGTTCACCTTGTTGTACAACTTGATGAGGCCTTCGGCAGAAAGATCCTTGGTGAAGTAAACGTTGGAAACATCCTTGCCGGCTTCCTTCACTTCCTGGTTCTTGGGCTTACCAAAAACGGGTGTAGCCATGGCGCTAATGAGTGCAGCGGAACCTACAGTCTTTATAAAATCACGACGGTCCATTTAAGCCACCTTATGGAAACGACCCTTGGGGTCTTTAATGAGGAGCATGGCAAGCCAAATCACCAGGCCAAATGCCACGGCAGAGAAACCCAGGAAAGCGTCATTCAGCATGTCGCCTGCAGCCGGGGTGAAAAATTCAGCGCGAAGTTCTGCATATTCAAAAATGGCATCCACGAACCACATGAGAGATGCGCCCCAGTACATGTAGCACAAGGGAGAAAGATGCATCTTGTTCTCAACATCGCGGTACCAAAGGGCGGTGCAGAAAATCGCTGCAAAAATGGTTATGAGCAAAGTCATTACTTGTGAGCCTCAACTTCTGCAGGAACAGCCTTATGGAACTTGCTGCGAACAACCATGAGGGCACCCCAAGCGACAGTTACGAGGCCCGCCATGGACGTACCTACGGTAGCGATTTCATGCCACATCTGGCTCATGGCTTCGGGGCTAGAAGCCGCTGTCAAAAACGGATAGAAAGCCTGCAGTTCACCGTGCCAGACATGTTCAAAAGCCAACAGAACAGAACCGCCCCAGAGCATCTTGGAAAGGACCTTCAGATTCTTGCAGACCGTCTGCTTTTTGGTGGCAACCTGAAGTTCACCAGCCTGCTTGGCGGACTTGTCCGTGTGTTCCAAAACGATGGTGGTGACGGTGGTAACGATGGCTTCAGCCATGGGGGCAACAAAACAGCACATAAGTACTCCTGTATTAAAATATTTATCACTTGAAATATAATACCTAGAGTCAACTCTAATGCAAGAACTTTTTCTAAAAAAAAGTCTAAACCCTCAAAAAATTAGGTTAGACCCATCATCTACGATACACCAAAAGTTAAAATAAGCATTATAATCGAAGATATTCAGCAAGGCAGCTAGAACGTCTTTCCTTCCAACTGTTTTGCTCAATATCGAACTCCAAAATCAAAGGCTCAGAATCTTCATTATCTTTGTAGATTACCAATTTCAATCGAGTTTCATCTCCGATAATTTTTTGCTGTACAAATATTCCCGCTCCAAGGACAGTCTCCCTAGTGTAGATATTTGCAGAATCAATTACAACTTCTTCTTGCCCTTTAAAAAACGTCCCCGTTACTTTTTTGGGGAGAGTCTTTCCATATTTGGTACTATCCAAATAAACTTGGATCATTTCAAAGTACCTTTCCAAAATTCCCTCCGAATTCAGGTCTATGTTTCCCCCAGTAATATCGGCAACCTTCACAAAGGTACTGTCGAACTTGACTATTTTCGATCTTTTCTCCACAAATATATAATAACTCTTGGCGTGACCACAATTTCCGCAATTCCACAAAAACAAGCAAGTAATGATTAGTAGTATTTTTTTCATGATCAATCAACTATGAGCCACGGAAGAATGTCAAATTGCAATATGAAAAATATAGTTATTTCCATAGCCCAATTTTTCATAGTTAGGGGTAGCCTCATAGCACCCAATTACATTTGCGACAAACATTTTATTAGACTTTATTCTACTAGGTAGTAGGACCGAAAAAAATCATTTTATGCAAAAAAGATTTTTTATCTCTTGTGTTAGAGTAAACTCTAGATTGTATATTTAGGGTATGAAAGATGAAAAGTTTGACGATATCGGTTTTGCAAAGCTGGATGTAAGCCGCGAGAACCGAACCGGTACCAGCGAGGCCATTTTCTGCCCCGGCAAGACTAAGGAACAGCTGTTAAAGATTCTTGAAACCTTCGTCAAAAACGGGTGTTCTGTACTGGGGACAAAATGCACTAAGGAACAAGCTAATTTTGTACAAGAAATGTTGAATGGCACGCCTGGTAAAAGCGGGGCTACGGACGCACCGGCAATTCGTTACGACGAGACTTCCAGAATCTTGACCATGAAGGTTAAGAGGACCGCAAAAAGATCTGCGAATGCGAAAGTCGCGAGAGCAGGCCGTTCACTTAAAGATTCCGTAGCCGTATGTTGTGCAGGAACCGCCGACTTGCCCATCGCCGAAGAAGCCGCCCAGACCGCAGAATTTTTCGGAGCCAAGGTTGAGCGCCACTTTGACGTAGGCATCGCAGGCATTCACCGACTTCTTTCAAAGATGGATGAAATCCGCAAGGCCGATGTCATTATTGCTGTCGCAGGCATGGAAGGCGCATTGGCAGGCGTTATCGCAGGACTTACAAAAGCCCCCGTGATTGCAGTTCCAACCTCTGTTGGCTACGGAGCATCCTTCAACGGACTGAGCCCGCTTTTGACCATGCTGAACACATGCGCAGAAGGGGTTTCCGTAGTGAACATCGACAACGGTTATGGCGCCGCCGTCAGTGCAGTGAGAATGTTACGCATCAAAAAGTAAAACACAGACGAATCAAAAATTTCAATGCGACTGAGAGCGCCGCGGACTTGAAGAATTATGAAATATCTTTATCTTGATGGATCTTGTGGTATCAGCGGAGACATGACCGTTGCCGCCTTGCTGGACTTAGGCGCATCCCGCGAAAGACTGGAGTCCGCCATTCATGCCATGCACCTGGAAGGAATGCATTGTCATATTGAAAGGGGCAATTCCTACAGCATCGCAGGGATGAACTTTGATGTTCATGTCCACACCCATCACGGTGAAGAAAGCGCCGACCACATAGATGCTCACGAAGAAGGTTACGTGGAATATCACCACGAGCATAATCACGAGCACCATCATGATCATTGCGAAGGGTATCATCACGAACATGGTCATCACCATGAGCACCGCCACCTGGCAGAAGTTTACCACATTCTAGAACATGCTGCTGGACATTGCGCAGAACACAATCCTGCCGCACCCGCATTTTCTAGCAACGCCCTGGACATCTCCAAGAAAATTTTCCGCATTATCGCCGAGGCCGAAGCCAAAGCCCACGGTGTCGCAGTAGAGGACGTTCACTTCCACGAAGTTGGTGCCATCGATTCCATCGTCGACATTATGGCGGTGGCCGTTCTTGTTGACGACCTGCGAGAAAATTTTGGCATTGAAAAGTGCGTGGTGACAGGGCTTAACGAAGGCTTCGGATTTGTGCAAACTCAACACGGAATGCTCCCCATTCCCGTTCCCGCTGTGGCAAGCATTGCAGAAGCCGCAGGCATTGCCCTCCACGTTACCGACACCAAGGGCGAGATGGTCACCCCCACAGGCATCGGCGTTGTGGCCGCACTACGCACCAGCGAAAAGCTTCCGGAACAGTACAAGATTTTAAAGACAGGCATCGGCCTTGGAAAGCGAGATTTCGGAAGAGCCAATTTCCTGCGGGCACAGATTATTGAAGATGTTGAAGTTCGCGACGCAGATGGCGAAAATATTTTCATGATTGAATGCAACATCGATGATCAAAGTCCCGAGGAATTGGGGCTCGCCATGGAAAAGATTTTTGAAGCCGGCGCAAGAGACGTTCATTACGTTCCCTGCTACATGAAGAAGAACCGCCCCGCAGTGATCCTGCGAGTCCTGACCGATAGCGAAAAGATGCCCCAGGTAGAAACCGCCATCTTCCGCCACACAACGACAGTTGGCCTCAGGCGTTATCCCGTAAGCCGCACCTGCATGAACCGCAGTTTCGCAGACATTGCAACACCTTACGGAACCGTCACCGTCAAGAAATGTGAGCTGGGCGACATTGTGAAGTACAAGCCGGAGTTCGATAGCGTCAAGAAAGTTGCAGACCAAGCAGGCGTCACCTACCGCGAAGTTTCCGACGCCGCCAAGGCAAACGCAAAATTCTAAAGTTTAAAGTATCAGCAACGTTTTTATAAATCGCAGCCTACACACAACTTGCAGCCCGCGCAGTTCTTAAAAGTCGCAAAAAAGGGTCTCATGAATCTACAAGAAAAGAAAGAACGTCTTCAGGAAATTCTCCGCAGCTATGGCAAAGTGGCCATAGCCTATTCCAGCGGCGTAGACTCCACGTTCCTTCTGAAAGTAGCTCACAATACCTTAGGCGATAACGCCATCGCCATTACGGTAAAATCCCATCTGGTTCCCGCCGCAGAAATGGACGAAGCGGAAGCATTCTGCAAACGCGAAAATATTCGCCACCAATTCATCATTCACGACGAAATGTCCGTGCCGGGATTCGCAGAAAATCCGCCTAACCGCTGCTACATCTGCAAAAGGCAAATTTTTTCTGCCGTCATCGAAACCGCCCGCAAAATGTTCGGCGCAGGTCTCTCCAGCGAGAACGAAAACTCAGCAAAATCATACGCAGAGTTAAAGAATCAGAGCGTAAACTTCGTCGTCTGCGAAGGCAGCAATAAGGACGACGAAGGGGATTACCGCCCCGGCATGAAAGCCATCGCAGAACTTTCCGTCAAGAGCCCCCTGCGAGAAGCCTGCCTCACCAAGGCAGAAATCCGCGAACTCTCCCGGGAACTTAACCTCCCCACCGCAAGCAAGCCCTCATTCGCCTGCCTCGCCAGCCGCATACCCTACGGTCAAATCATTACAAGACTAAAATTGCAGTTGGTCGAAACCGCCGAAAAATTCCTGCAGGATTTAGGTTTCGTGCAATACAGAGTGCGCTGCCGCGAGGCCTCCCCCGCAACCTCCCTTACTGCTTCCATCGAACTTCTCCCCGAGCAATTCAATCTGTTTAAAACAAATCAAGAACTTATCATCCAGACTCTCAAAAACCTCGGCTTCGCAGAAGTTCGTCTCGACGAAAAAGGCTACCGCACCGGCAGCCTGAATGAAGCTCTAGGAATTAAGCACCCAGTCCCATAATCACAAGCCCCCTCCCCGACGCCTCTCACCGGCATCGGGGATTTTTTATTTTCAAGCCCTTTCATATCCAAAGCCCACTCCTTTTTCATTTTATTTTTTGTTATCTTATGAGATATGTGTACCGCAAAGGAACTAGAATTCTCTGTTTTTGTCATTCATAAGTTGGCCTCTGCCTGGGGAAAAACTCCAGCGGAGGTTTATGCAGTTTTGAACGATACGAAAATTCTAGACGACTATTTAATCCCCTGTTACGACACATTACACACGATGGGATCCGAAGCTGTCACGGCTGAACTGACAGACTTTGCTCGTGAACGCGGGGTTGCCGTATGATAGTCTATCATGGTTCCACAAAAATCATTGAAAAACCGCAAATCGGTTTTTCTAAAAAATATCTTGATTTCGGCGAAGGGTTTTATGTCACCACATTTCAGAAACAAGCCGAAAAATGGGCAAAGCGCAAGGCTCTTCGTTATGGTGAAAAAGCTTTCGTAAACGTCTATGACATGAGTGAATCTTTTGAACCTTTAAAAAGCCTAAACTTTGATTCCGCTGATGAAAAGTGGCTAGATTTCGTTTGCGCCTGTCGCCGTGGTGAAAATCTTAATCAGACTTTTGACATCATTTGCGGGAATGTGGCTGACGATGATGTGTTCAAGACGATTGACATGTACTTTCGTGGTCTATGGGACAAAGAAAAAACTTTAGCCGAGCTTCGCTATTTTCAACAAAACAACCAGATCTGTTTTGTGACACAGCTTGCAATTGATTCTCTTTTAAAATTCAATCGAAGCTATGAGGTAAAAGTAGATGGATAACAAAATCCTCACAGCCTTATATCGCGAGAACCTTGAGGAAGATATCATCAAGGAAGTTGCCGCATTGAAGAACATACCTTTAAGAGATGCAATGGCCCTGTACTATACAAGCAACTTGGCAAAGCAGATTGAACAAGGCATGTACGGGATTGACAATCTATCTCCGAAGTATTTAGCAAACGACCTCCTAGAAAACGGCTAATTCTTAAAAAATTTTTCTCTTGACACAATCGTCAGATTTCTGTACTTCACCAAAAGTCCACAAACCGAGCATTTTGTGGATAATTAGGAAAATTTCAAACGCCCTAAAAACTCGCATTCCAGACGGTGATCTTTCTAAAAAAAACAAGAAGTCCCCAAAGCATTTAACTTCGGGGACTTTTGTTTTGCTAGGTTCAGCCGATGCCGAGCGACCTCGGCATGACTTTCGCGACGTTCGCCTTGTTAAGCCTTATGCCTTAACAGTTGTGAAGCTGAATGCCTCTCCGTCAGCGTCGTTAGCTTCGAGGCCATCAGCGGCGGCAGCCCAGGTCAGCTTAA